>NZ_JBKETB010000008.1:0-129616 GCF_056355835.1 Bifidobacterium sp. LH_730 | reverse complement strand
CGGAAGTCGCCCATGTGCGGCCAGTGGAAGAAGTCCACGACGATCAGGTCGAGCGGGATGCCGCGGCGCTTGAACTCGCGCGCCACGTCGAGCAGCTGCCCCTGGTTCCAGTAGCGCAGCTTGCACTGCCAGAAGCCCAGGCCCCACTCGGGCATCGCGGGCGCGTGGCCGGTCACGTCGGCGTACCGTTCCATGATCGCGGCGGGCGTGGCGCCCGCGGTCACCCAGTAGTCGAGCTGGCGGGTCGCGTCGGCCCGCCATTCGGTGCGGTTCTTTCCGAAGGTCACCCGTCCGATGGCCGGGTTGTTCCACAGGAAGCCGTAGCCCGCGGAGGAGACCACGAAGGGTACCGAGGCCTGCGAGTTGCGGTGCGCCAGCTCGAGCGTGCAGCCCTTGAGGTCCAGGATGTCCTGCTGGTACTCGCCCATGCCGTGCAGCCGCTCGTCCGCGGGCGTGGCGAAGGACGCGGTGACGGCCGTCTCGCCGCCGGTGATCGGGGTGAAGCGGCGGGCGTGCAGGTTGAGCGATCCTCCGCGCGCCGCCTCGCGGAACAGTTCGCGTCCGTCGGCGTCGTGGAAGGACAGCGCGCAGCGGGGCTCCTCGTAGCCCGACCCGGCGTACACGCCGCCGGTGGCGGTGGCCCGCACGACGATGCGCCCGTTGCGCACCTCGGCCGTGCCATGCTCCTCGTCGATGGTCACGCGGGCGTCGGGCGAGGGAGCGGGTGCCTCGGGGAGCAGCGCCCACTCGGGTTTCCCGGGCTCGTGCATGTGTGCCGATCGCACGCGCACGCTGTCGGCGCCCCAAGGCTCGACGCGCAGGTACTCGCCGTCCCCGGTCCAGGTCAAGGCGTCGCCGTCGACGGCGAAGGTGATGGGGGTCATCATGGGCTCCTTTTTCGTTTTGCGTATGTCAGTCGTGCGGGGGATGGGTCGGGTCAGTCCTTGATGGCGCCGGCGGTCACGCCCGCGGCCACGTACTTCTGCGCCACGATGAGCATCAACGCGGTGGGCACGGAGGCGATGACGGCGGTGGCCATCATCGGACCCCATTCCTGGTTCTGCGCGCCGATGTAGTCGTACAAACCCATGGTGATGGGGCGCATGGCCCCGCCCCCGGCGTCGAGGGTCGAGGCGAACATGAAGTCGCTCCAGGCCCACAGGAAGCTGAACAGCGAGGTCGTCACGATCGAGTTGCGAGACAATGGCACCACGATCTTCGTGAACACCATCCAACGGTTCGCCCCGTCGATCTCGGCCGCCTCGATCAGCGAACGGGGCATGCCCATCATGAACGAGCTCAGCAGCATCACCGCGAAGGGCACCGCCACCGTCGAGTCCGCCACGATCAGACCCGGAATCGAATCAAGCATACCGATTTGATTGAAGATCTGATAGAAGCCCAGGGCCATGACCACCGCCGGGATCATCTGCGCCACGATCAACAGGAAGTTGATGGTCCTGCGGCCCCGGCGCATGAGGATGGCGATGGCGTAGCTGGAAGGCAACGCGATCAGCAGCGTGAAGACGACGACGCCGAACGCGATGAGCAGCGAGGTGCCGAGGTAGGGCAGCTGGTCGGCCAACGCGCGGGAGAAATTCTCGGTGGTGAACGCCCTGGGCCACAGGTCGCCCGAACGGATGGCCGAGCGGTCGGTGAACGCGATGTTGATCATCCAATACACCGGGAACAGCATGAGCAGCGTGAGCACAAGGCCCAGGACCGTCTTCCACCAAGTCGAACGATGCTTCATATCACTTGCCTTCCTCGTCGTTGCGCTGCGCCCACAGATAGACGAACGCGAATATCAGGGCGATGACAATCAGGATGGTGCCCACGACGGACGCCTCCGAATACCGGATCACGGACGAATTGCCCTTGCCGAAGGCCATCTCATAGGCCCATGTAGCCAACGTGCGCGAGGTGCCGCCACCCTTGGTCATGATCCAGATGATGTCGACCACCTTGAGGGTGTAGACGAAGCCGAGCAGCAGCGTGATCATCGTCACGGGCTTCAGAAGCGGGAAGGTGATCCTCCAGAAGCGCTGCCATGCGTTGCACCCATCGAGCGAGGCCGCCTCGTACAGATCCACGTTGATGTTCTGCAGGCCCGAATACAGGATCACCAGGTTGAACGGGATGCCCAGCCAGATGTTCGCGATGATCACGGCCCACAGGGAATTATCCGCCTGAAGCCACCACACCGGGTCGGCGCCGAACATGCCGATGAATTTGTTGATGATGCCCGAATCGGCGTCCATCATCCACTGCCAGATGGTGCCGGAGATCATCGGCGGCAGCAGCCACGGCACGAGGAACGCGCCGCGCAGCACGCCCGAGAGCTTGAAATGCTGGTTGAAGAACACCGCCAACGCCAAGCCGATCGAATACTGGAAGACAATGGAAACGATGGTGAAGATCATCGTTTGCGCCAGCGTCGACCAAAAATCGGGAGAGGCAAGCACCTCACGATAGACTTCGATGCCGGACCACGGAGCGTCGCCGGTGACGAAGGTGCGGCGGGTGAAGCGATGCAGACTCATCGAGATGTTCTGGATAAGCGGGGCGATGTAGAACACCGCCATATAGATCACCAGCGGAGCGGCGAAACCGATCAGCGCCCATGTGGTGCGCTTGATTCCACGCCGTTGCCGTTCGGCCGGTTGGATGGTTGCACTTGTCATATTCATGGTTTCCGTTTCTTGCACAAGATCCTGGAATGGCGAGGGGGTGGGAGCGAGACGACTCCGGGAAGATCGGGCGCTCCGATCATCGGCATACGTCCGATGACGGGCGCCCGGATTCATCGCGGGATGCGACTCACTTCTGGTTCAAAGCGGCCTGCAGATCCTCGGAGACCTGCGCGGAGGCCTCCTCATAGTCGAGTCCCAGCTTGGTGGTGCGCCCCTGGGCCGCGTCGACGGAATCGGCCCACATGGACCACATGTCGTTCTCCGCCTCCTGCTGCTCACGCACCTCCTTCTTCGCTGCGAAGTAGCTCATCTCATCAGCGGTTTTCTTAAGATTCTCGTCGCTGCCGGTCAGGCACTGGATGACCTCGACGGTGGCCTTGGTCTTCTCGGCGTTCTCCTTCTTCTGCGTGGGCATGGTGATGAACTCGCCGCCGGTGGGCACCGGCGCGGCGCCGCCATCCTTGGCCGGAATCGGAATCATCTTGTATCCCTTGCCCTTGGCCGTGTCGGCCTGCCAAGAGCCGTTCTCGGCGAAGCCATACTCGCCGGTCAGGAACAGATCCCAGGCGGCAGACTGGTTGTCGGTGGTGGCCGACTTGGGCGCCCAGCCGTTCTTCACCCAGCCGGAGACGAGATCGAGGGCGTCCTTATAGCCTTGCCCATCGGGCTTGGTCATGTCGCCATCGGCGCCCCACAGCCAAGGCTGGAACTGGAACACGCCCTCCTCGCCGGAGACGCCGGCGAAGGTGATGCCCTTGGCGCCGGAGTCGACGACCTTCTTGATCGCGTCGTTCAGGGAGTCCCAGTCGGTGACGGAGGCCGGATCGACGCCCGCCTTGTCCAGTACCTCGGGGTTGTACCACAGACCAAGGGTGTTCACGCCATAGGCCAAACCGTACTGCGTGCCATCCACGATTCCGGGGCCCTCGATGTTCTCGTCGAAGCCGTCCGTGCTCACGCCTGCCGCCTTGATGTCCGTGACCAATCCGGCATCCACCGCCGTGGGCATCTTCGGATTGTCGATCAGGGCGATCTGCGGGGCATTGCCCGCCTTGACGGCGGTGGTCAGGTTGTTGAGCAGATCCGACTGCGGATAGGCGACGCGCTTGATGCTATATCCCTCGGGCGCGCATTTCTTGACGAACGCCCCCCAAGTGCTGTCCGCGGTCTTCTGCGGGTACGGATCCCAGAACTCGATGGTCTTGTCATCCTGTGCGTTCGACGATCCGCAGGCGGCCAGTCCCGCCAGCATGGCAAACGATGCGGCCGCGGCAAGAGTACGCTTGAGATTCATTTTTCCTCCATATCTCCGTTGATGTTCCACGTCATTGTCGTTCGACGCCCGGCCTCGGATCCATGTCGATTCCAAGGCCAGTGATTCATACGATACGAAGCATCCAGAGGTACCGATATGGCATAATGGTGTCAAGTTCCGACTTTGAAACACATCGAGGTGACGATATGAGGGCATATGCCATCGACTTGGCCGCTCCGCTGTTCTTCTACAAGGCGGGCGAATTCACCAGCGAACCAGGATGGACGCACAACCGTTTCCTGCATGAAAACGATTTTGAGTTCATCATTGGCTTAAAAGGGCATTTTGACTTGGTTTTCAATGTCAATGACGGCTCCGAGCACACCGTGCGAATCTCCCCTGGCACCTGCGTGACCCTGCCGCCAGGCGCCAAAGGCAGAGGCGCCGGCAAAACCGGCGAGCCCGTGGACTTTCTATGGATGCATTGCGTGGGGCTCTGGCACACAGGTGTCCTGACACCTCAATCAAGTATCCAAAACCGACATTCCGATCCGGAAGGCGTGGATGCCGACGAGACGATCGATATGGACTCGCTGCTGCGGCAGACCTTGATGCATGTGAGGCAACGCGGATACTGTCCCGACGCCAACAATCTGTGCATCCTTCCCGAGCGTTTCCATATCCGGCATCCCAATCGCATCGTCCTGGCCCTGCGTAACCTGCTCTCGCTCTCCAACCAATACCGGTATTCCCAGCGTGGCAACGATTTCCTTGCGGCGGCGGCCCTCGTCGAGCTGTCGCATGACTGGCTGGAGGGACTGAGCGAGACGGACCCGGACAGCGAGAGCATGGATGGGCGGCGCACGGCACCGATCGTCGAGTGGATCCGAGCGCATATGTCAGCCGATTTGACGGTCACGGCAATAGCCGACCAATTCCGCATGAATCCGGATTATCTAAGCCGCCTGTTCCGTCAGGAACGCGGGATGAACCTACGCGACTGGCTGTCCAGCATGCGCATCGAAACCGCGAAGGTGTTGCTGGTACGCACCGACTTCCCCATCGCAAAGGTCGCCCGGTACTCGCACTTCAACGACAGTCGCAATTTCATCAAACAGTTCAAGAAGGCCACAGGACTGACACCGTCGACGTATCGCGGAGAATATGCGCAGACTCACCTGAACAACGCCACCATCGACCCGACGATTCCCATGCCCCAGGAACTGCGGCGCGTGGTGGAGGGGCTCTATATCTAAGACCGATGGACAGGCTGCCATGCCACGGACAGCAGCGGCGTCAATCCGTCGGTTCCACTGCCAGCGTGGCAGCTCGCTTATCATCGGTCCCAACGATCTGCCCATAGAGCCGTTCAAGCCGCGCCTCGCGGTCGGCCTTGCGCCCCAATTCGCATTCCCAGACCACGATGACACGCCAGCCAGCGGCCTCAAGCTCGGCATGCTGACGGATGTCGCGCTCACGATTGCGCGCCAGCTTGGCCGTCCAGAACTCGACGTTCGATTTGGGCACTCTCGCGTGTGCGCATCCCTCGTGCATATGCCAGAAGCACCCGTTGATGAAAACGATCGTCTTCCACCGCGGCAGCACGATGTCGGGATGGCCTGGATAGCGCTTGTCGTTCTTGCGGAAACGCAGGCCGCGACGGAACAGATAGGAGCGCGTCATCACCTCGATCGAGGTGTCCTTGCCCCGGATGCGCGACATGATGTACGACCGGCTCCCCCGCTCATACCGCCCGGGGTTCGCCTCGCCACCGGTTTCCTTCGTTTTCGCGCCTGCCACAGGCCCCAAGTGTATCCACGGCCATGATCTGCGCCGGAACCCAGGACGCTCAGTCGAAGATGAAGTTGACGTCGATGATCGGGAAACGCCTTGCCAAGGCCGCTTCCATGCGCCGTTTGCTGCCCATCAGATGCGTGATGTCGATCATGTCGTCCTCGCAGTCGAGGTAGACGTCGACGGTGAAGCTCATGCCCTTCTTGAACACATGCGTGTGGTTCAGGCGCGTGCCGCCGGGCAGATGCACGCGGGCGGCCGTGTCGATGAAGTCGGTGGTGCGTTCGTCGACGACCAGCCCCCCGAGCAGCTCGACGAAGGCGTCGCGGAGCACGCCGATCGGTTCGCGCACGGATATGGCCACCAGTGTAATCGTGATGAAGAAATCGCCGGTGTAGTTGAGCCAACCGACCGGCGAGTCAAGCGGCACGAAGGTCAGTGCCAGGGCCGCGACGCCGATGCCGCCGGAGACGATGCCGTCGACGAGCGTGGTGCGCGCCTCGGCGGCGAGCATCGTGCTGGCCCGGCGGATGCGCGCGTTCTCATGGCGATAGACGAGCACCAGACACACGCAGATGACGACCATGACGAGCTCATACCACACGACGGGACCGAATTCGAGCGCCTCGCCCCAGCCATGATGCCAGTATTCCCACGCGGACTGGGTCACGGAAAGCACCGAGAACACCAGCAAGGCCAGCGTGAAGACGGCCTTGACGATGGCATAGAGCGGTTCCAGCGCGAAGAAGCCGTTGGGGAAGCGGTCCGTGGTGCGGGCGGAGCGCCTGGAGACGACCAGCGCCACGAACCCGGAGACCAAGGCGATCAACGTGAAGACGCCGTCAAGGAAAACGGCGCGCAGTCCGGTGACGAAATAGACGGCCATGCCGGCCCCACCCATGACGGCGTTGCAGACGAGACCGATGGCAAGCGCCCGCTGCTCGACCTGCTTCTGTGCCGTCGTCATGGACCTCACCCCGCTTGCCCGCCGTCATCGGACGGCATCGCCCCGGCTTCGTCGCCGCGTCGCGCCGTCGCCGGGTTTCACACTATTTCCATGGTATCGGAAACGACGATGCGGCACGGCGGCCTTCCGCCACAGGACGAATGGTTTCTCACGACGCGGCAAGGACGGCAGGGCAACGGCGCGGACGGCTCACAGCGCCGCGACGAAACACCCGAGACGGTCGAGTCCCTCCGCCAGTGCTTCGCGGGAGGCGGCGTAGGACAGGCGCACATGCGTGTCGGCCGTGGCGGCGCCGAAGTCACGCCCCGGTGTCAGGGCGACATGCGCCTCCTCCAACGCGCGTTCGCAGAAGGTCCAGGCATCCAGACCCGTGCCGGCGACACTGAAATAGGCGTAGAAGGCCCCGTTGGGCTCGACCTCGACGGGCAGGCCGATGCGGGCCAGACCATCGAGCACAATGCGGCGGCGCTCCAGCAGCTCAAGGCGGCGGCGCTCGCATTCGGCCAGACTCTCCGGCGTGAAGCAGGCGAGCGCGGCATGCTGCGTGGGCGTGTGGGCACACAGGAAGTAGTTCGTGGCCAGGTCGTCGACGGCCTCCAGTACCGCGTCGTCGTCGGGCAGCACGGCCCATCCCAGACGCCATCCGGTCATGCCGAAGAACTTGGAGAAGCTGTTGCACACGATGGCGCCGGGATCGCAAGCGAGCACGGAACGCACCTCGGCGCCGTCCGCGCCGCGGTCGGCCAGATCGAGATAGGTTTCGTCGACGATGCGCCATGCGCCGCGCGCCGCCGCCAGCGCGTATACCCCGTGCAGCACGTCGAAGTCGATGGTGGTGCCGGTGGGGTTGGACGGCGAGGTGACCATCACGGCCTTGGTGCGCGCCGACCAATGCGCGTCGACGAGCTCCGGCGTCAGATGGAAGCGCGTCGCCGCGCTGGTGGGCACGTCCACGACGCGACCTTCGAAGCTGCGGATGAGCTCCCGGTTGCAGGGATACGACGGGTCGGCCACGATGACTTCGTCGCCCGGATCGACGGTCAGCGCGGTGGCCAGCAGCAGAGCGGCGGAACCGCCCGCGGTGACGATGATGCGCTTCGGGTCGATGTCGAGGCCATGCCGGTCGCGGTAGAAGCCCGCGATGGCCTCACGCAGCTCGGGCAGGCCGAAGGCCGCGGTATAGGGCAGGGCGCGCCCGTCGTATTGCCCGCGCATCGCGTCGCGCACGGCGGGCGGCGCCCCGAAGTCGGGCTCCCCCAGGCTCAGCTTGACCACATCGATTCCGGAGGCGATCATGCGGTCGGCCTGCTCGCCGAACACCATGGCGCGGAAGGGCTGCGCCTCGCGGGCGCGTCGGGACATCTCGCATTGCATGCCTTCGTTCTATCCGGCGCATATGACAAGCGGGCCGCCGACCCGCTGCGCTCGATCCGCGCCGTTGCGCCATGGCGCCGATTCATCCGCAGGCTCGTCCGTCGTTATATGATGGTCTGGCTCAAGCGACGCCTATTCAAGGAGGAATGATGGGACGACTCAATGGCAAGCGCGCCGAGGCGCAGGCGAACGGCCTCAAGGTCAATGTGGCGATATTGGGCGCGGGCCGCATCGCGCATGCGATGGCGGAGACCCTCGTGAAGATGGCCGCCGACCCCCGGTATGCCGATTGGATCGCCCCCTATGCGGTGGCGGCGCGCGACGGGGAGCGGGCGGCCGCCTTCGCCGCGCAATATGGTTTCCCTGTTTCCTATGGTTCCTACGAGGAGCTGGCCGCCGACCCAGACGTCGATCTGGTCTATATCGCCACCCCGCACAATCTGCATGCCGAGCAGGCCATCGCGATGATGCGCGCCGGCAAGAACGTGCTGGTCGAGAAGTCGTTCACGGCGAACGCCGCGCAGGCCGAGGAGACGCTCGTCGTCTCCAAGGAGACCGGGATGCTGTGCGCCGAGGCGATCTGGACTCGCTACATGCCCTCCCGCGGCATCATCGACGAAATCATCGCCTCGGGCGAGATCGGCCAGGTGCGTTCGGCGAGCGCGAACCTGTGCTATCCGGTGTCCGGCAAGGCGCGCATGACCGACCCGGCGCTGGCGGGCGGCGCGCTGCTCGACGTGGGCGTCTATCCGCTCAACTTCCTCGACATGGCCATCGGCGAGGCGCATGGCCGCGCCATCAGGTCGATTTCGACGGTGATGACGCCGTATGAGACCGGGGTCGACGAGCAGAATTCCACGACGATCCTCTACGAGGACGGCGTGATGGGCGTGGCGGCCTCGGCGATGACCGCCGCCTCCGACCGCGGCGGCTATGTCTGGGGCACCGAGGGCTATCTGGTGTGCGAGAACATCAACAACGTGCAGTGGGTGGATGTCTATAACAAAGACCATGAGCGGGTGCGCCGCGTCGAGGTGCCGGCCCAGCTGACCGGCTACGAATACGAGGTCGCCGCCGCTGCGAACGCCCTGCTCGACGGCAAGACGGAATGCGAGGAGATGCCGCATGCCGAGACGCTGCGCATTATGAAGCTGATGGACGGGATTCGCGGTGAGTGGGGGCTTAAGTATCCCTTCGAGTGAGCTCGCTGCGCATATGCCGCAGGAGGGCGGTGCTTCAGAACCGCCCTCCCCACGCGCCCCGATGCGTTCCGCTATGGCCGGAATGCATCGGGGCGTTTCCGTTGGAAACAGCCGGTCAGCGCCGTCCGCAGCGCTTGCCGCCGACGCCGGAGCGCCCGCCGGCTCCCCATGGTCCGCGCCCCTCGGCCCGCAACGACGCGAGATGCCGTTTCATGGCGACAAGCATGATATGCGCGTCCTCAAGCCCCAGATGGCGTTCGGCGCCGTCGGCCGGCAGGGCGCCCTGCCGCTTGGCGTAGGCGTCGAGCGTATTGTCGCCGTAGGGATGCGCCTTGTCGGGTTCGGAGCCCGGATCCCAGCGACGGCTCATCGGCAGCGTGTCGATGATGGTGATATCGCCCGCGCGCCACGCCTCGGCGTATCCGGCGACGTTGAGCATGAAGAAGCCGTGTTCGAAGGTCGCGTTATGCGCGACATATGGCTGCTGCGTGAGCCGGACCAGTAGTCCGCGCTGTGCCGCGGGCCATTCGTCGAAGAGACGAAATCCGCCTTGGGCGGCGCTGCGTTCCGTCACATCGATGCCGGTCAGCTGGGCGATGAAGGGGTTGCCGAGCCGCGCGGCCGTGTCAGTGACGCCGAAGGGCAGCCGGGCCTGCCCGTAGGCGTCGCCGGATTGATATCCGCTCTCCTCATAGGCATAATCCCCCGCTTGGTCGGCGGGGCGCGGCGAGGCCATGTTCATGTATTCGAAGCCGACGTCGATGATATAGTCACGCGCCGGATCGGTGCCGGTCGTTTCGATATCGATGCCCAGCACTTGGTCGATGTCGCGGCCGGGAAGGTAGACGTCGCGCCAATCCGTGGATGAGGCCCGACGCGCACCGGACGGTGCGGAGGAGGCCGCCGCGCCCGTCCCCGCGGCGTGGCTTGCCGCCGAGGACGAGGAGATCGAGGCACCAAGATTCGCCGCCGCCAACAATTGCTCGCCGCCGCGTCGTCCCGCGCGTCGTGTCTTGCGCCGCTCGGCGCGGGCGTTGACGATTTCGGCGGTGCGGTCCTGGATGTCATCGAGCGGCACCGTGCCGGCATCGCCATCGACGGACGCGAGCACGACGGCGAACGCCCTTCCCCGCCGTTCGCGGCTCATGCGCCATACGCCCCGCCGCACACCGAGTTCGAGCAGCAACCGGATCTCGTCGGCGAGGCGACGGTTCGCATAGGCCATCGCACGCGCCAGCCGATAGGAGGGGATGAGCCGGTCGAAGTCACCCATGAAGGCCGTGGAACATTGCGCGATGATCGCCTCGAGCCGGTCTCGCACCGCGTAGTCGGCCTTCAGCGCGTCATGCAGCGACATGGCGTCACGCACCGGTCCGGCCGTGGGCCAGTCGGCGCCATCGAGCGCCCCGGCATCCACGCCGACGCCCAAACCGCCCGCGAAGTCGAGGCCCCGCACCCAATCCCAGTCAATGGGCGCGCCATCGGCATCGACGGGCATGGCGCCGGCCCATGCCGCCACATCCTCCTTGGCTTCTTCGAGCCAGGGTTCGCTCATAGCTTGAAGCCGAGTCCCTCGGCGGCCGCGGTGGGCACGGGATCCTCGCACCAGTAGTCCTCGAGGTTCTCGTTGGTGGTCAGCGAGCGGATCTCGGCCTGGTCGATGTAGAGTTCGCCGCTCAGATGATCGGTTTCGTGCTGGAAGATGCGCGCCGGCCAGCCATGCAGCCGCTCCTTGTGGTGCGCGCCCTCCTCGTCATCCCATTCGGCGTCGATGTCGAGCCAGCGGCGGCGCACGGCCTGATAACCGTCGAAGCTCAGGCAGCCTTCGTAGAAGCTGCGCGTGGCGTCGCCCACCGGCGTGTAGCGCGGATTGAGGATGACATGGAATGGGAACTCGCCGACCTCGCGCGGGTCGTCCTGGTCATCGTCGCGCACATGGTCCTCGACGACGGCAAGCGCCAGCCCTAGGCCGATCTGCGGCCCGGCCAGGCCCACGCCCGGGGCCTCGAGCATGGTGGTGCGCATGGCCTCGATGAGCTTGGCCAGCGTGCGCTTGCTCAATTGGCCGGTGTATGGCGCGCACTTCTGGCGCAGCACGGGTTCGCCGGCCTGGACGATGGGCAGAATGCCCTCCTTGCCGCCTTCCTCCTTGAGGAAGTGCTCGACCTCGCGGTTCAGCTCGAGGTCGACCTTGGGGTTCTTGTTAAACATAACGTATTCCTTGCGAATTGAATCAGAGGGCGAGTTCGTCGGCGACGACCTTGGCGAGGCGGTCGCAGACCTCGTCGGCCTGTTCCTGGGTGGCGGCCTCGGCCATGACGCGCACCAGCGGCTCGGTGCCGGAGGGGCGCAGCAGCACGCGGCCGGTGTCGCCGAGCAGGCGCTCCTCGGCCTCGACGGCGGCCTGCACCTTGACATTCGTGGAGGCGGCCATCTTGTCGACGTTCGGCACGTTGACCAGCGTCTGCGGCAGCTGCGGGAAGTCCGCGGCCAGTTCCTTGAGGCTGCGGCCGGAGCGCACGACCTCGTTGCACAGGGTCAGGGCCGTCAGGGTGCCGTCGCCGGTGGTGGCGAACTCGCGGTTGATGACGTGTCCGGATTGCTCGCCGCCGAGCGAATAGTCGTGGGCGAGCATCTCCTCGAGCACATAGCGGTCGCCGACGGCGGTCTGCACGGTGGTGATGCCCATGTCCTTCAGCGCGAGCTTCAAGCCCAGATTGCTCATGACGGTGACCACCAGCGTGTCGTGGTTGAGCTTGCCTTCGCGCTTCTTGGCGCGCGCGAGGATGCCCATGATCTGGTCGCCGTTGACCATGTTGCCGTCCTCGTCCACGGCCAGGCAGCGGTCCGCATCGCCGTCGAAGGCGACGCCGAGGGCCGCATCGGAGGCCTTGACCATGGCCTGCAGCTGCTCGGGATGGGTGGAGCCGGCGTGCTTGTTGATGTTGTATCCGTCCGGCGAGGCGTTGATGACGACGACCTCGGCGCCGGCGCGGCGCAAGGCCTCGGGGGCGACGACGGAGGTGGCGCCGTTGGCGCAGTCGGCCACGATCTTGAGGCCCGCAAGCGGCTTGGGCTGCGTCTTGTCCTTGCCGATCGGCGCGATGGTGCCGACCAGATGGTCGATGTAGAGGTCGGTGGCCGTCTTCGTGTCATGCGAGATACGCCCCACGCCGGCGCCGGTCGGGCGCTCCCAGTCGGCGCCGAGCACCGCCTCGATCTCGTCCTCCTTGGCGTCGGGCAGCTTGAAGCCGCCGCGGGCGAAGAACTTGATGCCGTTATCGGGCATCGGGTTATGGGATGCCGAGATCACGGCGCCCATCTCGACATTGAGCACGGAGGTCAGATAGGCCACGCCGGGGGTGGGGATGATGCCCGCGTCGATCACATCGAAGCCGCCGGCGGACATGCCCGCCGACAACGCCGCGGCAAGGAAATCGCCGGACACGCGCGTATCGCGGCCGACCAGAGCACGGCGCCGCCCGCCGGACTGCTCGCCGTCGGAGCCGCTGTCCCCGAGCACGCGCACCGCCGCGTCTCCCAGATCAAGCGCCAGTTGCGCCGTCAGGTCCCTGTTCGCCAATCCACGCACCCCATCGGTGCCAAACATCTTCGGCATATATACCCATTCCTCCGTCAGGCGGCCATCCGTCGCCGTTACCGTTGCGATCGGGTCCCATCGTAATCATCGGGCCGTCCGGCGGCGTTCCGAGGAATCAAAATGTTGCCCAAATCGCCACGTCGACACGCCCGGTAAACGACGATGCCCACCGCCGGTCCATGCGGACCGGATCGGCGGGCATATCCCCTCGCTTATTACAGCGCTTCGTTCCAAGCGCGCACCTTCAGGGTGCGGCGGGAGGACTCGACGTTCTCGATGACGATGCGGCGCAGCGCGTTGTCGGCGTCGGCGTGGTCCTCGAGCCACGCGCCGCCCATCTCCGCCAGATCCTCGGGATCGGCGTAGACCGGGTAGAGCCCCTCGAGCAGGGCCTCGGCCATATGGAAGGTCTTGTTCTTCCAGATCCAGTCGACGGCCTTGAAATACTTCTCCGCATACGGCGCGGCGAGATCGGCGCGCGGGGTGGAGGCGAAGCCCGCGGCCACGGCCTCGAGCTGCATATTGGTCAGGTCGGGGTTGTGCAGCGCCTCGTTCCACGCCCAGCTCTTCGCATCGGCGGTGGGCCTGCTGGCGCGGGCGCCCATCGCGAACTCGCGGTTCTCGGTGGTCTCCTTCTTCGCCAGCTCGTCCAGGATCTCGTCGCAGCTCATCTCGTTGACCGACGCGAGCGCGCGGTTGATGGACCAGGTCAGGTTGTTGTCGATGTCGAGTCCGTCGAGCGCGACGTCGCCGGAACGAAGCCCCTTGGCATGTGCGACGAACTCGGCGTCACCCTCCTCGCCGTATCCCAGATAGGCGGTGACCAGCTGGAACTGGTTGTCGGAACCGGCCTCGGCCTCGTTCGCCAACTTCCACAGCGTCGCGGCGACGTGGCGCACGATGCCGTCGCGCCTCTCACGCGGCGTGTAATGCCACGCGGCGGTGTCCATGCAGCGCAGCGCGTAGCGGAAGGTGGTGGACTCGGTCTCGTGGGCGAGCAGACGCAGCGTCATATCGATGAAACGCTCGGCGGGGAACTCGCCGTCGCGCGTCATGTCCCAGAAGGCGAGCCAGATGACGGCACGGGCGAGCGCGTCGTCGAAGCGGTGCAGGTTCTCCTCGGCGAAGGCCAGCGACTGCTCGTCGAAGCGGATCTTGGTGTAGGTCAGGTCGTCGTCGTTGACCAGCAGCAGGGCGGGCCGCGCCTTGCCGACGGCGGCCGCGACATCGGTGCTCTCGCCATCCACGTCGAGCTCGATGCGCTCGGTGCGCACGATCGACCCGGTGGCCGGATCCTCGTTATAGAAGCCGAGGGCGAGGCGGTGCGGGCGCAGCACCGGATGGTCCGCGGGCGCGCTCTGCGTGAGCGTCAGCGAGGCGATCGTGCCGTCGTCGGCGGTCTCAAGGCTCGGCGTGATCGTGGTGATGCCGGCCTCCTCGAGCCACTTGGCGCTCCACGCCTTCATATCGCGCCCGGAGGTCTCCTCCAGCTCGGCCAGCAGGTCGGCGAGCGTGGCGTTCGCATAGGCGTGCTTGCCGAGGTAGTTGTGGATGCCCTCGAAGAAACGCTCGCGCCCGACATAGGCGACCAGCTGCTTCAGCACGGAGGCGCCCTTGGCATAGGTGATGCCGTCGAAGTTGACGTAGGTGTCGTTGAGGTCGTTGATCGGGGCCACGATCGGGTGCGTCGTGGGCAGCTGGTCTTGCCTCAGGGCCCAGCTTTTCTCGCCGGAGCAGAACGTCGCCCAGGCATCGTGCCATTCGGTGGCCTCGGCGGTGGCGAGGGTCGAGGTGAACTCGGCGAAGGACTCGTTGAGCCACAGGTCGTTCCACCACTTCATCGTCACATAGTCGCCGAACCACATGTGGGCGAGCTCGTGCAGGACGGTGACGACGCGGCGCTCGGCCAGCGCGTCGGTGACCTTCGATTCGAAGACATATTGGTCGCGGATGGTGACCATGCCGATGTTCTCCATGGCGCCCGCGTTGTATTCCGGCACATAGATCTGGTCGTACTTGGCGTAGGGGTAGGGCACGTCCCAGGTCTTGGCGTAGAAGGCGAAGCCCTTCTTGGTGATGTCGAACAGATAGTCGACGTCCTTGGCAAAGGCCTCGGCCAGGGCCTGACGGCAATACATCGCCATCGGGATGGTGCGGCCGTCCTCGTTGGCGTATTCGGTGTGCCACTCGGCGTACGGGCCCGCGCAGATGGCGGTCAGATAGGAGCTCATCACCGGCGTCGGCTCGAAGGTCCACATCCGCGTGCCCTCGGCCGGCTTGGACTCGAGCGTGCCCTCCTCGGTGCGGCGGGGGTCGGACTCGACGCGGGCCGCCGGCATGTTGCTCGTGACGATCCAGCTTTCGGGGGCGAGCACCGAGAAATCGAAGACGGCCTTGAGATCGGGCTGGTCGAAGACGGCGTAGACGCGGCGCGCGTCGGGCACCTCGAACTGGGAATACAGATAGACGTTGCCGTCGGAGGGGTCGACGGAGCGGTGCAGGCCCTCGCCGGTGTTGGAATAGCGGCACAGCGCGTCGACGGTGACCTCGTTGGACGCCTTGAGGCCGGACAGCAGGATGCGGTTGTCGTCGAAGACCTCGGACGGATCGAGCTCCACGCCGTTGAGGGTCACGGACCTCACCTCGTCCCCGATCAGATCGAGGAAGGTGGACGAGCCCTCGGCCGCCGCGAAGCTGATGGTCGTCAGGGACCGGAAGGTCCGCGGTCCGACGGTCAGGTCAAGCGACACCCGGTAGTGGATGGGCGCGGAGACGACGGACTTGCGCTCGCTTGCTTCGACGCGGGTGAGATTCGATCCCGGCATGGCACACTCCTCTATGCGTAGGACTTGAATTTGAATATATGGATTCGGTCATAGCGCGACGCGGCGCGACCGGAGCGCCTGATGGCTCCGATCACGCCGCGTTGCTGTGATGAGTTAAGTCTAACCCTACTTGTCGCCTTGCGCATCCAGCACGTCGGTCGCGATATCGGCGACGACGGGCACGATCATCGGCTTGCGCTTGAGCTGGCGCGCGATCCAGCCGCCCAGCGTGCGCCGCATGAGCTGCTGGAGCTTGTGGACGTCCTTCGTGCCGGTCATCATCGCGTCGTTCAACTGTTCGACGATCTGATGGCGGACCTTGTCGAATTCCTTCTCGTCCTCGGCCACGGCGTTGAGGTAGATCTTCGGGCCGGAGACGACCTCGCGCGCCTCGGTGTCGACGACCGCGAAGGCCGAGACGAAGCCCTCGGTGCCCAGGATCCGGCGCTTCTCCAGCTCCTCGTCGGTCAGCTCGCCCACCGAGTCGCCGTCCACGTAGACGTAGCCGCAGGGCACGGAGCCCACGACCGCGGCCTTGCCGTGGTAGAGGTCGACCACGTCGCCGTCCTCGGCGAGCACGACGTTGTTCGGATCGACGCCCGTCTTGACGGCGATCAGGCCGTTGGCGACCAAGTGGCGGTTCTCGCCGTGGATCGGCATCGCGCACTTGGGCTTGACGATGTTGTACATGTAGAGCAGCTCGCCCTCGTTGCAGTGTCCGGAGACATGCACGGCGGCGTTGTCGCGGTTGACGACCTTCGCGCCCATCTGCACGAGCTTGTTGATGACCTTGTAGACGCCGTGTTCGTTGCCCGGGATCAGCGAGGAGGCGAGGATCACCGTGTCGAACTCGTTGATGTGGATGTCGCGGTGGTTGCCGTCGGCGATGCGGCCAAGGGCCGCCATCGGCTCGCCCTGGGAACCGGTGCACATATAGACGAGCTTGTCGTCCTGGATGTCGTTGGCCTGCTTCAGATCCACGACGGTGCCCTCGGGGATGTGCAGATAGCCGAGATCCGCGGCGATGGACATGTTGCGCACCATCGAGCGGCCGACGAAGACGACCTTGCGCCCGTATTTGTGCGCCGCGTCGACGACCTGCTGCACGCGGTGGACATGGGAGGAGAAGCTGGCGACGATGATCTTGCGCGTCGCCTGGGCGAAGGCCTGGTCCAGGGCCGGGCCGATCGAGGTCTCGGGCTTGACGAAGCCCGGCACCTCGGCGTTCGTGGAGTCCATCATCAGCAGGTCCACGCCCTTTTCGCCGATCTTGCCGAACTCCACGAGGTCGGTGATGCGATGGTCGAGCGGCAGCTGGTCGAGCTTGATGTCGCCGGTGTCGATCAGGGAGCCGGCGGGCGTCTTGACATAGACGGCCAGCGCGTCGGGGATGGAGTGGGTCACGTTGACGAACTCGAGCTCGAAGGGGCCGACCTTGAGCTTGTCGCGGCCGGCGACCTCCACCTTGGTCGGGTTCTGATGGTGCTCCTGGCACTTGGCCTCCACGAAGGCCAGCGTGAGCTTGGAGCCGATCAGCGGGATGTCGGGGCGCAGCTTGAGCAGATAGGGCACGCCGCCGATATGGTCCTCGTGGCCGTGCGTGAGCACCAGCGCCTCGACCTTGTCCAGGCGGTCCTTGATATAGCTGAAGTCAGGCAGGATCAGGTCGACGCCGGGCTGCTCCTCCTCGGGGAAGAGCACGCCGCAGTCGATGAGCAGCAGATGGCCGTTGTATTCGACCACGTTCATATTGCGGCCGATTTCGCCCAGGCCGCCGAGCGGCGTGATGCGCATGGAGCCCTTGCGGTACTTCGGCGGGGCGATGAGCACCGCGTCCTGCTGGGGAGCGGTGGCCGGCTGGCCCTTCGGATTGCGACGGGAAGCGCCGCCGCGCCCGCGGGAGGCGTTGGACTTGGCGCGGGTGCCGGCGGTCGATTTCCGGGCCGCCGAGCCGCGGCGACGGGTGCCGCCGCGCGAATTGGTGTTCTGATGTTCTTGTTCTTGTGCCATGGATTGTTTGATTTCTTTCTTTTGTCTCCGTGCTCTCACGGAGGCGACAGATATGGTTCCCCCTTCGCCGCGTCGCGTGCGCTGCGTCGCCGGGGAGGCGGGGACTTCAGAGCAGTCCGGAGGCGCGCATGCCTTCCTCGGCCTTGTCGAGCTGGGTGGCGTCGGGGCCGACGTTCGGCAGGCGCATAGCGGTGGAGTCGATGACGCCGCGCACCTTGAGCGCGGCCTTGGCCATGACGGCCTGGTATCCGTCGCCGTTCAGGGCATGCACGATCGGCGCCAGCTGATTGGCGATGCGGCGCGAGGTGGCGATGTCGCCGCGGTCGAAGGCCTCGACGAGCTCACGCATCGGCGAGGCGGCCACATGCGCGATGACGGAGATGATGCCGACGGCGCCGATGGACAGGAAGGGCAGGAACAACCCGTCGTCGCCCGAATACCAGGCCAGTCCGGTGCGCTGCTGCTTCTCGACGGCGGCGGCGAGGTCGCCGGTGGCGTCCTTGACGGCCTTGACATGGCTCAGCTCGGCGAGGCGGTCATAGGTCTCGACCTTCACCTTGAGTCCGGTGCGTCCGGGCACGTCGTAGACGATGATCGGCTTGTCGGTGGCTTCGTTGACGGCCTTGTAGTGGCCGACGATGCCGTCCTGGGAGGGACGGGAATAATACGGCATGACGACGAGCACCGCGTCGGCGCCCGCCTCCTGCGTCTGCTCGACCATGCGCACGGTGTGCGCGGTGTCATTGGAGCCGGCGCCGGAGATCACCGGCACATCGACGGCCTCCTTGACGGCGCGGACCAGATCCACCTTCTCGTCCATATGGGTGACGGGGGATTCGCCGGTGGTGCCGTTGACCACGATGCCGTCCGCACCGTCGGCGACGAGCTGGCGCGCGAGTTTGGCGGCCGCCTCGAAATCGACGTCGCCATTGGGCTTCATCGGGGTGATCATCGCAGGCAGGATACGCCCGAACGGCGCGGAATCAAGAAGATGCATGCTCTCGCTCATGCCTTTCACGGTACTTCGCGTTATGGACTCTATTTCACAGATCCAAGAACCGATCCAACCCCACCGTCAACCCCGCGGGCGCATCCGAGGCGAGCTTGCGCACCGCAAGCAGCACGCCGGGCATGAAGGAACCGCGGTCGAAGCTGTCGGCGCGGATCGTCAGCTGCTCGCCCGCATTGCCGAACAGCACCTCCTCATGGGCGTTGAGTCCCCTCAGCCGCACGGCGTGCACATGCACCCCGTCGACGACCTGTCCGCGCGAGCCGCCATCCGTCTCGGTGGCGTCGGGCATGGCGCCGAGACCCGCGGCCTTCCTTGCCTCGGCGATGCCGTGCGCGGTGTGGATGGCGGTGCCGGAGGGAGCGTCCACCTTGTTCGGGTGGTGCAGCTCGACGACCTCGGCCGATTCGAAATACCGGGCGGCCAGCGTGGCGAAATGGTCGGCCAGCACCGCGGAGATCGCGAAGTTCGGAGCGATGAACACCTTCTGGCTCTCCGGGCGGGGACCGGAGGCGATGGCCTGGCGCACCTGGGCGAGCTTGTCGTCGGTCCAACCGGTGGTGCCCACGACCACATCGACGCCCTGCGCGACGAGGGCCAGCACATTGCCAAGGCTCACGGAGGGCACCGTGAACTCCACGACCACGTCGGTGTTGTCCGTCGTGATGGCCGTCAGATCGTCGCCCGCGTCGAGAGCGAGCGAGATCTCCATATCCGAGGCTCCCGTCACCGCCTCGACCACATGCGATCCCATGCGGCCCTTCGCTCCCACCACCGATACCTTGGTCATTTCGTTCCTCCTGTCATGTTCCGCTGTTCCGAGCGTTGTTCCGCCCCTCATATTAGCGCCCACGGACTCCCGCCCCACGACTAGGACGACGCCGCGCCCGCCATGGGCGCGGACCGTCAGCGGATGCCCCAAGAGCCCGCCGTCCCTCCTCTTCCGCATGGAGATTCCGGAGCGGCCAACGTCCCGCATGGCAATGCGGGCCGCAGAACCGGGGCGCCGTCGAGACCGCAGACCGCCGGGCCGTCGCCTTGCTGCGCGGTGCCACGGTAATATCGGTTGGCCGCCGAGGCGGTCACCAGCAGGGTCAGTCCGTTGGCGCCCGGAACCAGCGCGCCGAGGGGCACGTCCACCGGACCGCCGGCCCATGGCTCGCTCGCGATATGCGCTCCATTGACCCAGACCTCGACAGATCCGCGCACATGGGGCAGTTCCAGCAGCCAATCCGTCTCTCCGGGGTCCGTCAACTCGAAGTCCAGGCTGTAGCGGCCGGTGCCGCACACCTCCATGAACCCCTGTGACTGCCATCCGCCGAACGGGCTGATGGGCGCGTCGTTCGCGCCACGCGCAGCATCGGCGACATCCCGCGCCGCTCCGAAGAGCCAGCCGTCACGCAGGATGAGCTCGGCCGGAACGCCCGGCCCGTCGGGCTCGACGCGCAGCAGTCGGACCTCATGGGGCTTCAGACGAACCGTGAACATCGGGCCGACGTGCGTCGCGTCGCCCACCGAACCGGTGGCCGGATCCCATTGCGAGGCCGTCGCCGCCTCATGGCGGGTGGCGATGGTGACGTCGCGCGCCATATCCGCGTCATTGAACAGCATGAAACGCACCGCGCCGGTCGTCTCCTCCACCCCACGGCGCACCCATAGCTGTCCGTCGGAACATGATTCCCCGACCACAGCCGGCTTGGGCTCGAGGCCTTGGCTCACATCGGCGAGCAGCTCGTCCCAGCCCGCGCCATCGGCGCCATGATGCCACCGGATGCCGTCCGCCAGCCGCGACGCCCGTTCCCGCAGAGCGGGGTCCAGGCCGGTCCTCTGCGTCTCCCGCGGCAGGGGCCCGGAGGAAACCACCCGTCCTCCGGCGTCGAGGAACGCCTCGATGACGTCCATGCTCGCCGCATCGCGCAACGTCTCGACGCCAGGCAGCACCAGCGCCTCGAAACGGCGTCCATCAGGCAGACGCAGCCTGCCGCCGTCGGCCGTGGCACGGGCCAAGTCGTCCTCGTCCACAACCGCATAGTCGACGCCGGCGCGGGCCAGGCCCTCGCACCACATCGCCATATGCCGGCCGAAGCAGTGGGAGGGGCCGTGCGCCCAATCGGTGCGCAGCGGATAGAGCACGGCCACCTCGTCGAGCGGACGCGCCCCATCGAGGAAGACCGACACGCGCGCGGATTCGTCGGCGAACCGCCGATGATAGACGAACCACGGCTCGTAGTTGACGCCCGGGGCGAAGTCGAAGCGCGGATTGACGAACATCTCGGCCTTGTCGTCGATCCGTCCGTCCTCCCCCGGCTCGGGGTCATGCCCGTCGGTCAGCCAGAAGGCGTGCATGAGCAGCTGGCGCATGCCCAGCGCATGGTGGCGCATCGCGGCGGAGCGCAGCTGATCCAGCGTCAGCTCCCACCATCCCGCGGCGAAATGCGAGCCCTTGACCACACGGCCGAAATACTGTTCGACGATGCAGCCGCTGCGGCCATGGGCGCGCGCCGCCGAGTCTCCGAACTTCGCCGACAGCTGCGGGTACTCGTTGCGCGCGTCCACCCCGGTCACGTCGCGCCAGGCGTCCAGCGCGAAGTAGTCGAGCGCGAAGTTGGTGCGCGGATCATCGGCGATGATGGTGCTGGTCGGATCCCACGAGGAGACATGGCTCAGCACCTCGTGGCCGGAAAGCAGCAGGCCGTGCGCGCGGCACCAGCGGTTCAGCGTGCCGAGGAACGAGTCGATCGCGCGTCGTCCATACGCCTGCCAGAAACGGGCGCGCAGCGACGCGGTGTCGTCCCCGACGTCGCGCACCCAGGCCATCAGCGCCCGGGGCCATTCGTCGCCGAAGTCGGCGGCCAGCGCATCGTAGAACGACTCGTCATACATCAGCGTCGACGCCGTGGTGCCCTCGTTCTGCGCCCAATCGAAGAAGCAGGCATGGGGCTGGTCGAAGAACACATAGGCGACGGTCGATCCCATATGCGCGCCGAAGGCCCTCGCATAGGGCTCGTATCCGACCTCGACGAAGCGCTCGGCGGCCGCCGGATCGAGATAGTTGATCATGCGGCTGGTGCGGCAGCGCGCGGCGACGAAGAAGGTGACCCATTCGCCACGCCCGTCCCCGGATAGGCCGCGTCCATGGCCATGGTCGCCGCCCAGATCGATCCCAAGGTCGCAGCTGGCGTCGTCGGCCGCGACGATGCCGGCGAGGCCGGTCACATCCACGACGTCCCCGACGTCCCCGGACGTCGCGCCGCCGGCGCCGGTGTGGCGGACCGCCGCGACGAGTCGCCATTCGTCCCACAGCGGCTCGCCGCCTTCGAAGACCCAGCGCTTGCCCTGATCGAGCAGATAGTCGACGTCGGTGGCATGGATGCCGTCGATGCGCGCCCGGGCGCGTCCCCCGGCGTCGACCCGCGCCGTCACATGGAACAGATGCCGTTCGCGCAGCCCGTCGTGTCCGTCCACGACGCGGCCGCCGGCATGTCCGGACAGCCAGTTGTATTCGTCGTAGATGCCGATGACCATGCCCTTGTCGGCGGCGACGTCGGCGGCGAGCGCGCACATGCGCAGGTATTCGTCGCCCAGGTAGTCGTTCAGCGGCATCGACATCCGCGCCTGGATCTGGAAGGACTGGTATCCGGCCCGCCTCATCCCCTCGATCTGCTCGCGCACCTCGTCCTCGGTGGGGACGCGATGCCAGAACCAATATGCGGCGGGCGCGTTGGCTGGGCCGGGACGGGCGAATTCGCCCGGCGTCCCGCCCGAGGGAAGGAATCGGGTGTCCATGGCGTCACCTGCCTTCCCCGCCCCGTTCGGAGGCGGCGTCGGTGACGTAGCGGGGCCGCGGGTCGATCTTCAGCGCATAGGTCAGAATCGCGTAGATGGCGGTGCCGACGGCCATGGCCACGACGACGCCGATGTTCGTCGAGCCGATGACACCCGCGCGCTGTTCATCGGTGAGCAGGAAGCCGACGACCTTGGCGATGTTGGGGTCGGCGGAGGTCACCATGCCCAGTCCCACGACGGTGGCGACGATCATGGCGGTCAGGGCCGTCCAGCGTCCGGAGCGCCCGCCCTGCGAGGCCGGCAGTGCCATGCGCACATCCCAGCCATATCGCCGCTGGCGGATGAAATCGATGAGCTGGATGCCGCCCATCGTGCCCATGGGCACGGCGATCAGCGCCAGGAACGCCTGGAAGGTCGCCAGGAACGAGGTGGACACGAACAGCAGGTAGAACGCGCCGAAGGCGATGATGCAGCCGTTGATGATCGTGATGACAACGCGCGAGCCGGGCAGGCCGACGGCCATCAGGGCCAGTCCGGAGGAATAGATGCCGGTCATGGCGGCGGAGACCAGAGAGATGACGATGACGATGCTGAACGGCACGAAGAACCACGTCGGCAGCAGCACGGTCAGCGCGGCGATCGGGTCGGAGGCCGCGGCCTCGCCGAGCTTGTCGTTGGTCGCGGCGAGCAGGATGCCGAGGATCAGCAGCACGGTCACCGGCAGCGAGATGCCCAGCGTCGTCCACCCGATGACGCCGCGCGCCTTGGTGTCGCGGGGCAGGTAGCGGGCGAAGTCGCCGCCGTAGTTGAGCATGCCGAGGCCGACCATGGTCATGGCCATGACGACGCCGCCGACGAACACCAGCGGACCGGCGTTGTCGTATCCGACGAGCTTGTCCCAATGGATATGGGGAAGGATCATGGCGATGAAGACGATGGTGAACAGGCCGGTGATCCAGGAGATCCATTTCTCGGCCTTCATGATGAGGCCGTGCCCGGCGACGGCGAAGCCCATCGTGAGCACCAGCACGACGACGAACCATATGAGCACCAGCCAGGTCGCCGGCGTGCCGTCGTCCTTGGCGAAATGCGCGGGGTCGAGTCGCGCGAAGATATTGGCGCCCGTGGTCGAGGCCAGGGTGATGATCGTGACCTTCCAGCCGATGTTCGACAGATAGGCGAAGAACGCGATGATCCTGTTGCCTTGGTAGCCGAAGGCGAACCTCGTCTGGGTCAGCGTGGGCAGGCCGGTGCGGGGTCCTCCGACCGACAGGATGCCCACGAGGAACGACGAGATCAGATATCCCAGCGTGCCGGCGACGATCGCCTGCAGCGGGCTCAGCCCCAGGCCGAACACATAGATGCCGTAGCTGATGCCCATGATCGAGACGTTCCAGGCGAACCACACGGAGAACAGGTCCCGGGAACGGCCGTGCCTCTCCTCCAAGGTCACCGGATTGACGCCATTGGACTCGGGCCCCGCCGCCTTGGTCCGTGTGGCTGTGCTCGCATCGCTCATACTGTCTCCCTCTCTCGTCCCCCTGACGCGGATCCGTCCGCGCGGAGCTCCATGTTGCGTCGGGTCTCGGATTCGACCGTTTCCCCGGCGGAATTGTAGGACCCCATATGGCTGCGGCTTGCGCCCGTATCGTTCCACGGACCCCGGCACCGCGGCCTATGCCCGCATGACGACGTTTTGACGCAACGTTTTGCCATCGGCCAGCGCAGTTCCATGCCCGATGCCGGACCATGGCCAAGTGCCCGACTTGCGAAGCGCGACGGGTCCAGTATACTCGCTTCGGTTTGAACCGACACGCCGGAAGGCGCCACGCAAGTGAAGGAGTATGAGCACCTTGCAGAACGAAGAGCAGAAGAACGAAAACACCGCCAAGTCCGGCAAATCCCGCAAGGGCCTGATCATCGGCGTCATCGCCGCCGTGGTGGTGGTCGTCGCCATCATCGCCGTCGCGCTGACGATGACCATGGGCAAGCCCGCGGCCTCCGCCGAGTCCGTCCAGAACTGCCAGCTGCAGTCCGAGGCCCTCAAGGCGCATCAGGACGCGCTCACAACGGTTCGGGAAGGCGCCGAGGAAGCCAAGGCCATCGACGGCGTCGACGCCAGCCTGACCCAGGCCCTCGAGGACGCCGAGGCCGCCGTCGACAAGCTGGGCGACGCTCCCTCCTGCCCGGCCGATGGCTCGCAGCAGGAGATGGACGAGGCCATCGCCTCCATCCGCGAGTACAGCGAGAATCTGCGCAACGCCACCAACGACCTTGATGTCGCGGCCAAGGCGATCCTCGCCACCGTCGAGGAAGAGTGAGTTTTCACATCACCCATCGAATAAGCGCGAGGGCTGGTTTCCGCGGGACGACGCGGAAACCAGCCCTCGTTGCATATCCAGGCCATCAACGACACGTTGTCGTCGGCCACCCGTCACACTTGCTTTCCGCGACGCCGCGCCAACGCCCAGCCGAGCAGGGCCAGCGGCACGGCGCAGGCGGTGGCGATCCACGGGATCATCATGCCGCCCTGCGAGCCAAGGGAATCGAGCGCGACGCCGGCGACGGTCGAGCCGATCGACGTGCCGACCGAGCCGCCGGTGGTCAGCCACGACAGCCCTTCGGTCAGCGAACGCTCGGGCACGATGTTCTTGACGATGAGGTTGCCGGTGGCGAACAACGGCGAGACGAACAGTCCTGCGAGCACCTCGATGACGCCCAGCAGCACAAGGTTGTGCATGGACAGGCGGAAGCCGATGTATCCGACGGTCAGCAGGCACAGGAACACCACCATATGGGACCAATTCGACCCCCTGAGGCGGATGGAGCCGAAGATGAAGGCGCCGATGCAGGAGCCGACCGCGAACATGGCCAGCTGCAGACCGACGAACCGTTCCAATCCCATCGCCTTGAGCGTGGCGGTCATCGACACGTCGAAGGCCGTGAAGCTCATATTGAACACGACGAACACCACGACGATCGACACGACGCCGGGATAGAGCAGCGCGCTCGAGGTCTTCGCGCGTTTGAGCGCACCGGTTTTGAGCGCGTCGGCCCGTCCATCGGCGAGCGCGGCCTCGGCGCCGGCCCTGTCGGGCGTGACCGTCAGCGCGGAGAGCACGGGCGGCTGCGTGGACTTCAGGGAGAAGAACAGGGCTCCGCTGATGCCGGCCGCCATGGTGGGCACGAACAGCTGGCTGACCGGATGCACGGAGGTGGCCAGGAAGGCGGCGAGAATCGGTCCCAGGACGAAGACCAGCTCGTCGATGGCCGATTCCATCGCATATGCGGTGTTCAGCAGCTGTTCGTCACGCCCTTGCAGCGCATGGTTCCAGCGGGTGCGCACCAGCGCGCCGAAGGAGAACTGCGTAAGTCCCATCAGCACCGCCAGCACGAACAGCAGTCCGATGGGGATGCGCATCAGGGCGCCGAAAGCAAAGCCCAGCATCGCGACCATCTGCACGGTCAGGGCGATGGCGCCGACGCGGCGCTGGCCGAAGCGGTCGAACAGCCGCGCGTAGAGCGGCGTGGCGACGGCGACGGCGAGGATGTAGGCGGCGCTCATCGTGCCCGCCGTGGTCCAATTGTCGTAGATATGGTTCAGGGCGAGCACGATGCCCAGTCCCATCATCGACATCGGCAGACGCGCGACGGCGGCGGACAGGCAGAAGGCCGTGGCCCCCGGCACTTGGAACAGCTGGCCGTAGGACGAGGACATGACGCTCACCCGCGATGCCCCGCGCGCGTCGTGTCGTTCTCCTCCGGCACGCCCTCGTAGATGAAGATGTCCTCGTCGAGGCCCGGGCATTGGGACGCTTCCATCTCGGCCACACGCTTCAGCCCGTGGTAGTCGTAGAAGCTCACGTCGCAGCCGGTGTCGGTGTGCAGATAATAGCCGGGCACCCCCATCTGGGCGAACCACGCCATCTGCCGGTGCCATAGCGTGCCGCCGACGCCCTTGCCGCGGGCGTCCGGCGAGACGAGGAACAGTTCGACCTCGGCGTGGATGCGGTCGTTGAGGCCGATCGAATCCTCGAGCTCGACCTCCACGCGGTGCAGGGCGCGGGTGTCGGTCAGCACGCGTTCGCCAAGGCCGCCATCCTCCAGCCGCGCGTCGACGGCCGCGAGTTCCGCGCGGGCCCGCTCGGCGAACGGCGTCGGCTGGCCTTCGACTCGCGACGCAGATATGCCGAGGAACCGCCCGTCATCGTCCACGGCCACGTCGGCGCGTGCGGCGGGTTCCAGATAATGCATGGTGAAATGGCGCGACAGTTCCATCGACAGCACCGGGGCATCCGCCATATCGGGGCGCCCCCACGTGCGGTCGAAGGCCTCGACGACGGCATCCACGTCGCTCCATTCCAGCGGTCTGTACGTCACCATGTTCCTACCTCCACATGTCACAAGTTCACATGTCATCGCACCGCACGTATGCCCGCCCACACATGCCGCCGAGCGCCGTCGTCCCGCCGACCGACGACGCACGCGGCGCGTTTTCCAGCCGCATGGGCCCGCCGCCTTGGCCTCGCCCACGGTCATCGGGCTTTCCTTGGCGGACGGGTTCAGTCGTTGTCGGATGTCTCCGGGATGTCCTGGTCCAGCTCGGCGAGGATATCCTCTTCGCTTTTATCAAGGGCCTTCAGCCCCCGCAAGCCCTCGTCGGGCTCACTGACATAGTAGAGAATGGCGTCGATGCTGTCCAACGGAACGCCCTCGATCGCCGACAGCAGAAGCCGGTACATATCGAGTTGGGCGAGTTTGCGCGCCACGTCGCCCTCTTCGACGGGCCGCCGCCCTGTCTTCCAATCGACGATGGTGTATCGCTTGTCCGCGTCGCGGGGGTCGAGTCCGCCGTGGAACACGGCGTCGAGTTTGCCGTCGACGATGCCGATGCCGTCCAGGCCGACGACGATGTGCCGCTCGGCCCAGGCGGGGATGCGGAACGCCCATGTCGAACCGGCCAGGCGTTCGGCCCACTCGGCGATCCTCGGGTCGCCGTCCCGCCGCGCCTGCTCCAGCAGGTCGGCGCGGCCGGCACCGCCGCCGGAGGCGGAGTCAGGGCCGAGGCCCGCGTTGACAAAGCGCTCGGCCCAGGCATGGAAACGCGTGCCGACCTCGGCCTGCGGGGAGGCGACGCGGGGAATGGGGCGCACGACGCCCCGCCAATACTCGCGCTCCTCGCGTCCTTTCATCCCGCCGGCGCGCGCCTGCAGCGAAGTGACGCTCTGCCGGCCCGCGGCGGCGATGCGCATCGCCCTTGCCTTGACCAGGCCGTCCAGGTCCGCGTCATCCATATCGCCGGCCATGAGGTCGCGGTCGGCGGCCAGCATGCGCGCGCATTCGGTCAGCGCGCCGCCTTCCCCCTCATGCCCCTCATGCCGCGACGTCCCACGCGCCTCACGCACCGCCTCGACGCCACGGGACAGACGTTCGGCCAGACGGGGCGAAAGCTCCGCGGGCCATGGCAGCGTCGCCGATTCGTCCACCGGCTCGGGGGGCGTGGCCCATGCGCGGGTGACGATGGCCTCGCCGTATTCGCGGGCGTGCTCGCCGATGAGGAATCCCCTGGGCGCAGGCATGGCATCGGCCTCCAGCGCCGGATCGACGATCAGGTCGGCGGCGAACAGGGCGTCCTCCCTCGCGCACAGCGCGTCATGCACCTCCAGCCAGAAGTTGGATGGCTTGAGGGTTTTGGATCCAGGCGCCTTGGCACTCGGATCGCGGCCGGACGCGTTGTTCGCCGCATAGGTGAGCAGCGCCTCCCCTTGGGAGCGTGTCAGCGCGACATACATCAGCCGCCGTTCGTCGGCGTGCAGACGCCGCCCGTATTCCTCGCATTGCGTCAGATACCATCCGCTTGGGTCCGCGTCCTCGATGCCGTCGCCGATCCGGCGCATCGAGCCGAAGGCCTCGTCCGCGACGGTTTCGACGTCGTCGAGCGCATCAAGGGCGCGCAGCGGGTCGCCTCCCGCGGGGGCATCGTGCGGGAATCGCGGCAGGATGCCGGCGTCGGCGCGCACGGGCACCGGCGCCGCCGTCGGGTCGGTCAGCCAGGTGCTGGCCGTCTCCTGATATTCGGGGGCGTTCCAGCTTCCGTCCCTGACGCCTCCGGCATGGGCCTCGTCCAACGTCACCTTGAGATGGTCTCCTTGGTTGCTGGGGAAGTTGCCATCCGTCAGGCCGACGATGGCCACGGCGTCCCATTCGAGTCCCTTGGCCTGATGCACGGTCATCAGCTGCACGTCCACCGGAGCGTCCGGCAGCGAGGCGGCCTCGTCCTCCACGGAGGCGAGGCGGTCGACCCATGCCACGAAGCCACGCAGCGTGGGCGTCTGGTCGATGGCAATCTCCTGGGCATAGGTGTCCGCGAGGTCGACGACGGACTCCAGCGACATGCGCGCCCGCGTCGGGTCGAGGGCGCCGTCGTGGCGCAACGCGTCGGCCACCACGACGTCGATGTCCAGTCCGAGAGCCTCGATGGCGGCGCGCACCACGTCGTGGAGCGGACGTCCGACGGCGCGGCGCACGCGGGCGAGCATGCGTCCGGCTCGCTCCAACGCGCGTCCGCCCGCCTCGTCGATGCCCCTGGCGCGTCCGAGCAGCGCGCCGAAATCCTCCCTCAGCATGAGGTCGGGCAGAAACACGGCGTTGACGACCTGGTCCCGGTGTTGGTCCACGATGGCCTCCCACCGGCTGCGCGGCGCGTCGGCGGAGGCGATGCCGGCCTGGACCAGCGCATGGTATCGCTGCTCCATGTTGGCGTCGTCGGCCAGCTTGCCAAGCGCCGTCAGATTCCCGGCGGATATGCCGAACCGCGGCGTGGCGAGCAGCCTCATCAGGGAGGCGGCGTCGGTGTGGTCGGCGACGGCATGCAGCACGGCGATCAGGTCACGCACCTCGGGACGCTCGAGCAGCGCGGAATATCCGACCACGAAGGTCGTCAGCCCCGCGCGCTCCAATGCCTCCTGGAACATGGGCATACGGCCTTTGGACCGGAAGAGGACGGCCACATGGGATTTCCCGTCGCCCTTGGCCGGGTGCCGCCCCGCGGCCCGAAGGCAGAAGCGCACGACGCCGTCGATCTCCTGGCCGGCGGTGTCGTATCCGAGCACGCCGAGGGTGCCCTGCGCCGCGTCGTCGGTGGCCTCGAGGCGCGCGACGTCGACCTCGCGCATCAGCGAGCTGCTGGGGCGGCTGGGAACGCTGCGCAGCGGCAGCGTCAGGTCGTTGGCCGCCTCGAGCACGATGCGGGGATTGCGTTGCGTCACGCTCATCGGGTAGGGCTTGGAGCCGGCCGGCATGCCGAAGTCGCGCTGGAACATGCGGAAGGCGCCGGGGCTGGCGCCGCGCCAGGCGTAGATGGATTGGAAGGGGTCTCCGACGGCGGTGACGGCCGAGCGCCCGTCCTCCGCGTGGAACAGGGCGGCGAGCAGCGCCGCCTGCGTCGTGGAGGTGTCCTGGTATTCGTCGAGCAGCACATGGCTGTAGCGGCGCCGATATCGTTCCCCGATGGAGGGGAAGCGTTCGACGAGTTGATACGCGGCGATGGTGAAGTCGGAGAACTCCGCCATGTTGCGCTCGCGTTTGGCCCGCGCATACGCCTCGACGAGGGTGAGCAGCGCCTCGCGGTGTCGCGTGGAGTCGAGCAGACGCCCGCAGTCATACAGGCACAGATCGTGCAATTGGGCGTCCCGCCGGTCGAGCTTGGCCTGCCAGCTGGCGTCGGTGTCCTTCGCGGCGCGCTTGATGCTGGACACCTTCGGCTTCTCCGCGGGCACCGTCTCGCCGGCGACAACCTTGTCCAGACGCGCGAGGAAGGCCCCATCCCAGTCCCGCACGCGTGCGATCGCCTCGTCGAGGTCGATGCATCCGGAGCCGATCATGGCGCTGCCGAGCGCGTCGGACAGACCGAGCACGGCCCCGGCGAGGCTGTCGAAGCGGCCGAAGTCCTGTTCGAAGGCGACGTCCATATGTTCGTCGATGACGTCGCTGGCCAGCTGCAGCGCGCCCGCCACGCTCAGCGGCTGGGTGTTCTGGTCGAAGCCGACGAGCAGGCCATATTGGCGCACGATGCCTTGGAAGAAGGCGTCATAGGTGAGCACCGAGGGCTTGAGCAACGCCCGGTCGGGGTCCGTTCCGTCGAGGCTCCCGTCCATCAGCGCCGCGCCTACCCGTTCGAGCAGTTCGCAGGCGGCCTTGCGGGTGAAGGTCAGTCCGAGGATGCGCTCGGGGGCGACGCCGCGCGCGATCAATGCCTCGACGCGCTTGGTCATCGTGGTGGTTTTGCCGGAGCCGGCGCCGGCGACGACCAGCACATCGCCATCGGCCGGCGCGTCGATGATGGCCGCCTGTTCCGGAGTGGGTCGGAATGCGTTCATGCCTGCCTCGTTTCGAAGACGGTGTCGATCTGTCCGGCGCATGCGGGGCACACGCCCTTGAGCCTGCACCACTCCGCGTGGGAGGGCTGCGGGTGGGCGACGAGCCGGGTGGAGCGGCTGGCGGCCGCGGCATAGAAGACGCGCGCGATCATCGTCAGCGCCCAGGGGAGCTGCGTGGCCCGTTGGGCGAGCAGACCGCGCCACGTCGCCTCCTCCACGCCCTGCGGCGGCACGGAGGCGTCGAGTTCGGGCAGGTCGAGGAAATGCGATTGCTTGGATCCATACCAGTGCCGTTCGGTGAGGGGATGCGCGTTGAGCGAGCCGTCGACGAACAGCGGGGGCTGGAACGCGCCCTCGGGGGCGCGGCTGTATCCCGGCATATCCCTGTCCTCCACATCGAAGAGCATGCTCTGCCCGATATACGGCGCCTCGGCAAGCGCCTGCGCCCCCCGCGGACCTCCCTCCGGGAAGACGAGGCCGAGTTGGTAGCACACGAGCTGCAGATCGTTGAACTGCTCCTTGGCGGTGTGCGCATGGCCGGTTTTGTAGTCGATGAGCCTCACATTCGTCCTGCAGCCGGTCAGTTCGCGCGTTTCGCGCCGGTCGATGCGGCCGGATAGACGCACGGTCAGCCGCTCGTCCATGCCCTCCGGCCAGCCGCCGACCAGCGCGCCCATCATGGCCGTCAGCTCGGCCCGGTCCGTGGCGACGATGCCGGGCACGGCGTTGTAGGCGGCGAGGATGTCATCCATGTCGAAGCGCGCATGGAATTCCTGCTCGCAGTCGGCCTTCTCCAGCTTCCCGGCCTCGAAGCATCCGACGTTCCTGCCCAGATGCGCGTCGTCGCCGCCCTGGGCGAAATACGTGGCGATGTGCCCGAGCACGTCGGCGGCGGCCGCATCCCGGCGAATGGCTTCGTACCGGTCCCGCGGGTCGGCGATGGACGTCGGATCGACGCGCAGCGAACGATAGATCCCCTCGAGTCTGTCGGCGACCTCCTGCACACCATGATCGCCGAGGTCGAGCCCTTCGGCGCTGCCCCTGCAGGCGACCTCATGGACGAGCAGGCCGAATCCGGTCGCCACCGATCCGGGTCGGGGCCCGGCGAAGCGGTTCTCCAGCAGCCAGCAAACCGGGCATGCCCACAGCCGGTCCACCTCCGACGGACGCAGCTTCGCCACCGGCGTCCGGTCCGTCGCCTCGTCGGAAGCAGGCCTCCCGGCTTCCTTGTCTCCGCTCGTCCCGGCCGGCTCTCCCGACGGGTCTTGATCGGAGCGCGCGCCTGTTGTGGCCGACACGTCGCCATCCACGAAATCCCAGTGGCCGGGATCGGCCTCTTCGATGCCGTGGTCGGCCAGCAGGGCCAGCGCGGCCGCGGCGTCCCCGGCCATCCCGCTCCCGGGGTCGGCGGTGGCCAGGACGACGCGGGCCTTGGCGACCAATCCGCGCGGACTGGCGTCGAGGCCGGCGCAGTCGCCCGCGTCTCCCGGCTCGACGAAGCGCGCCTTCTTGCGTTCGCGCGGATAGCGTTCGGGCAGGTATCCGAACAGGAAGCCCGAGGGGCTCAGGTCGTCGTTCCACACGGCGCTCAACGTCGCCTGCTCGCCGGCCCTCGTCAGGGCCACGAGCAGCCCCTTCTTCTCACTGGACAACACGGAGACGAGGCGGTCATCGCGGCCCGGGCCGATCTCACGGGGCAGATGCCCGCGCAGCACGAGCTCGGCGAGGTCCTCGCCGCCGAACATGGTGTTGCGCTCGGTCAGATTGGGCCACACGCCCTGTTGGACCGCGGGCATCCAGACGCGGCGGAACCGCAGTCCGGCCGAACCTGCCGGCGTGGCCAGGGTCACGGCGTCCTCCACGGGCCCGACGTGGGCGAGCGAGTCGGCCTCGATCTCAAGGGAGCGCACCTGCGCGATGAACCGCGATATGCCGCCGGTCGCGCCCTGCGCGAATTGGAACAGCCGCATCGCCGCGTCGAGTCGGTCGTTGGCGGCCCGGCCGTCGGCGGTGTTCGACAGCGCCATGGCCTGCCACGGCCGGGCCACGCCCGTGGCCTTCCACGCCAGCCATAGGATCTGCTGCGCGTCCATGGGCGCCGTCTCCGGCGCATTGCCTCCAGCTTCCGCCCGTTCCGCGCGCGCGTCGGATTCCAGATGGTTCCAGTGCCGGGTCACCTCGTCGACGAGCTCCCAGAGCCTGGCGAAGGCGCGGCCCTGCGGGTCGGAGCCAAGCACGGCGCATATGGCGTCGATGGCGTCCCGGGCCGGCGCGCAGGCGTCGTCGAAGGCGAGCATGACATGAATGGCATCCGCTCCGAAGGCGAGTCCATCGTCCGCCGCGGCCAGCGGATCGACCAACGTCTCGTCCACCGACACGGCGTCGTCCCCGTCATCCGCCTCACGCATTTCGGCGATCCTGCCTCTAAACCGGTCCCATGCCGCGATAAGCCCGCGCAACGCGGATGCGCCGTCTTCCGCCCGCGCGGCGCCGCGGACGGCGTCATCGCCGTCGTTTTCCCGTTCCGCGTCCCCGGCCCGGCCCTCGGCGCGATCGCCGACGACGCTTGCCAACGACTCCAAGGCGGCGATCGCCGATTCCATGGGTGCCAGCCTGGCGGGGGCACCTTCGCCGGGCCTGCCCGTGGTGACCAGCGGGCTTTCCGTCAGCGTGGCCACGCGGGCGCGCACGAAGCGCGCGACGCCGGCCAGGCCCATGCGGCATCCGGCGGGGCCCTGGCGCCGCAGGTCCGCCAGTTCGATCAATGCGAACAGTCCCCGCACAAAGGGCTCGTCCTTCAGGGGCCTGGTGACGGAGGAATACCGCACGGGCACTCCGTCGCGGCGCAGACGTTCGCCGAACAGACGCACGGTGGCGTTGTCGTGGGCGATGACGGCCATGTCGTTCCATGCCACGCCCTCCGTCAGCTTGGCCCGCTTGATCCGCCACACCACGTCGTCCAGTTCCTCGCGCGGCGAACGATACAGCGCGGTCGCCAGACCGGCATCGTCCTTCGGGGCGTCCGGCACGGGCGCGAGTTTGCCGGGACGACGCGCGATGGGCGTCTCTTCCTCCTCCTGGGAGGGAATCGACAATGACACCCGCGCGCACAGTGCGTCCAGGGCACGTCGCCCGCCGTCATGCTCCTCGTGGTTCCCTCGAGGGGGAAGCGCCGTGCCATCGAGCGTCCGCGCCTTCAGCGGCCCCTCCTGGGCGCGGCGGAACAGGTATTCGGGGTATGAGCCTCGGAAGGTCTGCACCGCTTCGTCCGGGTTGCCGATCAGCAGCAGCCGCGCCCCGGCGTCGTGCATGGCCTCGAGCATGCGCATGCCGGCGAGCGTCGTGTCCTGGAAATCATCGACGATCAGCAGTCCGGGCAATCCGGCCGCGGCCATGTCTCCGCACCGGCGCACGGCGTTGGTGCCGGCGACCGGCAGATACGAGGCGTCGATGCGGTATTCGCCCGGGTACAGCCGTCCCAGCATGGCGATGTATTCGGAACGCAGCGCGAAGGCCAGACGCCATTGCACGCCGAGTCTGGACCGGTCCGCCCCGAGGGCGGCGAGCAGCGTCGGCTCGTCGCCCGGCGTGACGCCGAGTTCGTCCATGCGGGCGAGCATGTCGCGCAACTGATCGACGAAGGCACCCGACACACCTCGTTCGATCAGCTCGACGGTGTTCGATCCGCCGGGTTCGGGCGCCTCGTTCCGGCGATTCGCCGCCGGTTCGGCGACCAGCGCGGACCACTCGTCCTGGGCGAAATACTCCCTCAGCAAGCCGCAGGTCCCGCAGTCGTCGCCCGCGGCGGCATGCGCGAGATGCGTGGCCATGACGCGACGCAGCATCGCATCCTGTTCGGCACCGTTGAGCAATCGCGGGGCGCTGAGCCCGTCACGCGCGCGCACCGCCTCAAGCGCGCGAAAAGCCAGGGCCTGCAGCGTCGTCACTGGCCTGGCCTGTCCGGATGCGCCGAGGGACCTGATGACGCGGGCTCCGAGCCTGTCGGCGGCGACGCGGCCGGACACGGCCAGCGCCGCGCTCCCGTCGCCATGCGCATGCAGCTCCTCCAACAACACGCGCAACGCATATTCGGTTTTCCCGCTGCGCGGCGGCGCCGTCACCAAGGTCACATCACAACGATCGGTCATGCTCCCCAAGCGTAGTAGCCGGGCGCCCGCGCGGCATCCATCCGACGCTCCACGCGCCGCCCGCATCGTTTCCGAAGGCACCCTGTCGCGGGGCGCCGCTGTCCGGACGGCCGCGGACAATGTCGCCAACGCAAGGATGCGCCGACCCAAGGGAGGTGAACCATGGATGCCATTCCTCCCGCGTTGCCCGGCTACGCGCCGCTGCGTCGCCTCGGCGTCGGCGGCACGGCATGCGTATGGCTGGCGAGGCGAGAAAAGGACGGCATGCCGGTCGCGCTCAAGACCTTCGACGCCCATGATCCGCGCATCGTGCGCTGCGCACGCACCGAGGCCATCGTGGCACGCCGTCTTGGCGCCCATCCCCATATCCTGCCGTTGCTCGACGTCCTCGACGCCGGCCCGCGACTCGTCCTGGTCTACGCCTATGCCCCGGGCGGCAGCCTTCGCGACCTGATCGGCGCACCGGACGGCTTTCCGACGAGACCCTGTATCTCCCCGTCCCATCCCCTGCCCATGACTCCAAGCCGCGTGGCCCATATCGGCGTCGGCGTGGCCGATGCGCTTGACGCCGCGCATCGCGCCGGCGTCATCCATCGCGACGTCAAGCCGGGCAACATCCTTCTGGACGCGCACGGCGAGCCGCTGCTCACCGATTTCGGCGTCGCCGCGGACGCCTATGACCCGTCCTGCACCGGCCGCTCCCCGCACTGGGCCGCGCCGGAGACGCATGGAGGCCGTGGCGGCGACGAGCGGGCGGATGTGTATGCGCTCGGAGCCACGCTCGCCGCATTGCTCGACGCGACCGACGGCGCGCACCGCAGCGACATGGAGCACAAGGACGGGCAGGCGCTGCGTCGCATTCTGGACGAGGCCACCGCGACCGATCCCGATCTGCGCACGCCCACGGCCCGCGCCCTCGCCGACAAGCTGCGACGCGCCTTCGACCGCGACGACTCCTCGCCGAATCCGATCGATGCCCTGCCTCGGCGCACGGCGGAGACGACGTCTCCGACGCCCCGGCAGCACGCAGACACGGACACGGACCGACATCCGCCCACGCGCCGACGCATCGCGGCCGTTTGCGTCGCCACGGCCTGCGCCTTCCTCCTTGCGGCAGGCGCGCTGGCGATCCCCCATCTGTCGCCGACGGATCCGTCCATCACGACGCCCTCCGTCGGCCCCTCGTTCCAGGACAAGCCCCGGTTGTCGCGATAGCCGGCCCCACCGCGCGCCCACGCCGGTTATCCACAGGATGTTCATATGAACATCGACTTGTCCACAACGAGTTGTCCACAACACGCCGAATATCAGGCCTCCGTCCACAATGCCCGCCGATCGTCCCTCGCCAAGGGGCGTTTCCCTACACTGGCGGCACCAGTCCGCCCTTCGGCGGCGCCGAGTGGAAGGAAGAGGCCATGCCCCGCGCGTACCGCACCACCATCGTCCTGGCCGCGCTTGCATGCGTCGGCGCGCTGATCGCAGGCGCCCTGCTCACACCGGCTCCCACGCGCCGCCATGTGAGGCTGGATGACGGCACCGTGTGGATCGCCTCGTCGACAGCCCGCAAGGCGGCGCGGCTCAACGTGCGCCTGCGGCAGGCCGACGCGACCGTGCCGCTGTCGTCCCCTTCGCCGGATGTGGCCCAGCACGGCCCGGCCACGGTGCTGCTCGATGGCATGCAGGCCATCGGCGTCGATCCCGCCACCACCGACACCGGACGACCGGCGACGGTCGGCGAGCGCTCGCAGGTCCATGTCGCCGGCGGCACCCTGGCCGTGTTGGACGAGAAGTCGGGCGATGTGCGCATTGGGGTCGCCGATGACATGGATTCATTGGACGGACCATCCTCGCCCCGCTTCCGGCTCGGACGGGGCGGACTGATCTGCGTCACGTATGACGGCCGGGTCCATGGTCTGCGTCCCGCCGACGGCGCGGTGCTCGTCCTCGACGGTCCCCGGGACCGCGAGCCGGCGACCGAAGCCGTCTTCAGCGATCTGGGCGGGCGGACCCCCGACGGGTTCACGGTCGTCGGAGACGTGCCGGTGGTTCTTTCCGGCGCGACGGTGCGCTGGCCAAGGGGACGGGCGACGCTGGACGGCCGCGGGCCGTTCGCCATCCAGCGTGCTCCGGTGAACGACGGGCAGCGAGGATGGGTGGCCCTCGCCGGCCAAGGCACACTCGACCTGCTTGATCTGACGGATGCCGCGCCGATCCCGGTGCGGCTGACCAGCGGCGGCTCCGGCAGGGCGGCGACGCCGGTCTCCTCGTCAGGCTGCGTGTTCGCCGCATGGAGCCAGAGACGGGACAATCACCTGCGTGTCTGCGCGCCGGAGGCGTCCGGCACGGCCTTCGAGACGCTGGACGATGTGAACGGGGACTCGAGGCTGGTCTTCCGCACGAACCACCGGTTGGTGGTGCTCAACGACATCGCCGACGGCGACGCCTGGGACATGGACGATCCGGATGAGACGATCCGCCTGTCGTGGCGGGAGACCGGCGACGATCGCGTCGAGGAACGATCCGAGCAGGAGATGGCCTCGCACACCAGCGACCGGATGCGCGCCGAATGCTCGCCGCAATCGGGCGCGATCGACGCCGTCGACGACTCCTTCTCGGTGCGCGCCGGGGAACGCCGTCTGCTCCATGTGCTGCGCAATGACCGGCAGACCGATTGCTCGGTGCTGCGCGTCGTCTCGGTCCGCCAGCCGCATGGCGGCCTGCGCGTGGCGGCGGCCGGCGATGGCCGGGCGCTGCAGATCGACGCTTCCCAAGCGCAGACTGGCGACGCGAGCTTCTCCTATGCGATCGACGATGGCCGCGGTCAGGAGACCTCCGCCACGGTGACGTTGTCGGTGCTCCCGGACGGAGGCAACCGGCCCCCGGTCCAGAGCGCCGAGCCCACTTCCCTGGACATCGAACGGGGAGGGCGGCTGTCGCTTGACGTGCTCGATGGTTTCGACGATCCCGATGGCGACGTGTTGTCTCTGATCGACGCGAGCGTGGCCGGCGCGCCGGGCGTCACGGTTTCGACTCGCCCTGACGGGTTGCTCACCGTCGACGCCACACGCGCCGAGGTCGGGCGCGCGCAGGTGACGCTGTCGGTTCGGGATGGCTCGGGCGCCGCATGCGACGGCGTGGCGCACCTTGAGGTGCATCCATCCGGCACACTGGGCGCCTCGATGGATCCGATGTCCCGGCAGCTGGTCGTGGGAACGCCGGCGACGCTTGATCTGGAGCCTTATATCCATGGCAGCTCCTCCGCCGCGGTCCATGTGCGGTCCTTGGGCCAGGCACGGGGAGTGCGGGTCGAACGCCATGGCGACGCTCCGTCGTTCACCGTGGAGGCGTCCTCGCCCGGCACGCATTACCTGCCGGTCACACTCAGTCAGGGCGCGTTGTCGACGACCGGCCTGGTGCGATTGGACGCCCATGCGGCTCTCCCAGGAACCGGCCCGACGGCCGTGGACGACGTGGCATGGCTGGATGACGGAGGAAACGCCTTGGTCTCGCCATTGGACAACGACACCGATCCGACGGGCGGCGTGCTCACGCTGACCGAGGTGCGGGCGGATCCGAAACACGGACTCAAAACCGGCATCGTCGATGGCTCACGGGTCGTCCTGTCCTCGCCGCACGAACTACGGGGACCGGTGTCGCTGTCCTATGAGGCGACGGGCGCGGCGGGCAAAGACCGGGGCGTCATCACCGTGCACCCCGCTCCCCCTGTCTCCGTTCGGCCGCTCGACGCCCCCGATATGACGCTTCGCGTGCGCGCCGGCGGCATCGTGTCGGCCGATGTGATGGACGCGTTGGACGAGACGACCCGTCCGCACGCGCGGCTGGTCCCCGAGCTTGGCTTCGACGAGGCGGACGACGCGGCGGGCGGCGCGGAAGACGACGCGGGCCGGCAAAGCCGGCACGGTCTGGCCTTCGTCTCCGATGGCAAGATCAGATACCAGGCTCCCGAGGCAGCGGGCATGACAAAGGTGCGTTACCGGATCGAGGACGACTCCGGGAACAGGGCCGAGGGCACGGTCACCTTCGATGTGCACGAGCGCGATGCCGCCGGCAAACGGGCGCCGTCGCCGCGAGGCGTCGAGGCGCGGGCCGCCGCGGGCTCCACCGTGCGCATCCCGATTCCGTTGGAGGGCATCGATCCGGACGGCGACGACCTCCAGCTGCTGGGGCTTGGCAACGCGTCGCCACGTCTCGGCCGCATCGTCGCAGTGGAGGCGGATGCGTTGGTCTACGAGGCGTTCCCCGATTCCAAGGGCACCGACGTGTTCTCCTATGCGGTGGAGGATTGGTCGGGACGGCGCGCCCAGGCCCGCGTGGCCGTGGGCATCGTGCCCCGCTCCCGGACCACCGGCGTCGTGGCCCGCGATGACAGGATGACCATACGTCCCGGCGTCGAGGTCACGGCACCGGTGACCGACAACGATCTGACGGGCGGGCAGGGGGAGCCGCGGGTGCTCGATGAATTCGAGACCGGGGGCATCGATTCCCGTTCGGTGCGCGCCGAGGACGGATCGGTGTCCTTCGTCGCCCCCAAAGAGGCGGGTACCGTCGCCATCGTCCACACAGTCGAGGACGAAGCCGGATTCCGTGATTCGGCGACGCTGACCGCGACCGTCGATCCGCAGGCGCGCATCGAGCCTCCCAAGGTGCGCGACCATCGCGTGCCGGCGACCTCGACGATAGACGCGGCCAACGTGGACGTGGACGTGTCGGCATGGATGGCGAATCCTTCGGGTCCCGCCGACGAACTGCGCGTCGATGTGCATCCGTCGGCCTCCCTCCACGCATGGCGCAAAGGGGGACCGCGATCGACGGTCATCACGATCGAGCTAACCGACCGTGCGCGAGCCGTGCCCTACACGGTGACGAACACGGAGCATGGCCTGGTCTCGATGGCATTCCTGCACGTGCCGGCCTTCGGCGTGTTCCCGCCGGTGCCGAGAACCGGCGCGCCCGAACTGAAGGTGCGGGCCGGCGCCTCGATCGACATCCCGCTTGCCGACCATGTGCGGGTCGGCGCCGGCAAACATCCCCGCGTCGATGACCCCGGCACCCTCGGCGCGACGAAGGCCTCGGCGGCGTCGGTGTCGGACGACGGCATGACGCTGCGATACACGGCCCGCGACGACGCCTCGGGGCCGGCGTCAATCACCTTCGAGGCGTCCGACGGCTGGCGGCAAACGGGAGGCGACGGTGCCCGGAGCGGCGACGCCGTGCGCCTGCTCAACACGGCGATGCTGACGCTGCCGATCACCATCATCGGCGATGGCCCGTCGACGCCGTCCTTCGTCTCCGGCTCGATCGAGGTCGCGGCCGGCGAGGAACCGGTCGGCATCGATCTGCGGGCGCTGACCGAACCTCCCTCCGCAGGCGGTGCATCCTTGTCCGGATACCGGTATTCGGGAGGTCTGTCATCGGCTGGAGTGACGGCCGAGGTCTCCCGCACAGGCAGGATGACGGTGCGAGCCGAGGAATCGGCCGCTCCGGGCACGACGCTGATGGCGCCGGTGTCCATCGATTACGGCGGAGGCGTGCTCGAAGCCGGGATGACGGTGCGGGTGACGGCCACGAACCGGCCGTTGGCCCGTCTGCACGCGCGTTCGGTGCGGGTCGTCGAGGGAGAGACGGCGCGTATCGACATGCTTTCGGACGCCTTCAACCCCTTCCCCGGCACGCCCCTGCGGCTGGTGTCGGCGACCGTGGCCGGCGGCGACGCGCTGTCGGCCACGGTGGAAGGCAACGATGTCCTCGCCATCGCCGTGGCCAAGGGATCGGGCGCGCTCCAAGGCGCGGTGCTGGTGACGGCCCGGGACGCCACCGGCATGTCCTCGCGCGAGGTGAGCGCCACGGTCACGGTGTCCACCGTCGCCGCACCCGACGCACCCATGCTGTCAGCCGCTTCGCGGCATGACGGCGACGGCGCGTTGAGGCTCGGCTGGCTGCCGGGGAAGGCGAACGGCAGCCCCATCCTCGAATACCAGGTGTCGTGGAATGGAGCTTCCTCCGGCTCCCTCGGCTGCGGCACGGCCGTCTCATGCATCGTGCCGGGGCTGGCGAACGGGCAGCGATACGAATTCACGGTGCGCGCCCGCAACGAGGTCGGCTGGTCGGCTCCGTCGAATGCGCTGGAGGCGACGCCGGACCAAGCGCCGACGGCGCCGGGCGCGGTGACGCTGACGGGAGGACTACGACGTGCGACGGTGCGCTGGACCGCTCCGCGATACGACGGATCGCCTCCGCTGTCCTATGTGGCCACGCTGCGTGGACCGGGCGATTGGTCGGCCACGGCCACGGTCCGGAATGCGCTGAGCGCCGTCTTCGAGAACATCCCCGACGATGTGCTGGAGCTCGGCACCTCGTTCACGGCGACGGTGAGGGCGCGCAATGCCGTCGGCGATGGGCCGGACAGCGCGCCGAGCGCGCCGGCTCTTGTCGAGCGCGAGAAGCCGCGGGACGAAGCCATTCCGGAATCCCCCGGCAAACCCGGCACGCCGACCAGACCGGTCGTGCCCGATGGTTCCGGCGACTCCGGCGACAAGGACGGTCCGTCCGACCCGATTCCGCCGAATCAACCGAAGGATCCAAATCCTCCGGAAACCCCCGATCCTCCAGAAGACAAGGAACCGACCGAACCGGAGCTGCCCGAACCGCCGACGGAGCCCGAACAACCCGAGCAACCCGAGCCGGACCCGCCGACCGAACCCGAGCCCCCGACCGAACCGGAGGAACCCAAGCCTCCCACCGAACCAGAGCAACCCGGACAACCGGAGCAACCCGAGCCTCCGACTGAGCCCGAGCCCGAGCAGCCCACCGACTCCAAGGAATCCGACGCCGAGGCACCGGCCACCCAAAAGACAGTCATCCCAACCCGGAAAGGAGCGGCGATATGAACGCCCTGCACCGTCTCGACCCAACGCTCAGCGACTTCTCGACGTCGCCCGCCGCGCCACCCTTCCCCGGTCAGGCTCCGACCGACGACGACACGGTGCTGTCGCAAAGCGCGCGACTGAATGCCACCGCGCCGCCGCCAGACGACCGCACCGTGCCATCCGCGGCATCCGGCACCGGCCCGGCACCGATGGATGGCCGCGCGCCGCAGGACGATGACCGGACCCTGCTGCCCGACGACCCCGCACAGGCACCCGACGACCGCACCATACCGGGGCGCCCGGCGCGCACGTTGTCCCGTACCCCGGTCGATGCGCGGTCGCCGCGGCGTCTCGACGACGCCCCGGCCGCACCCCGGCCGCACGGAATCGTCGGACCGGACTCCGCATGGATCCGAGAGCGCTTCACGACGCTGGTCGAGGCGGTCTCGCGAGCGGTGATCGGCAAACGCGCCCAGATCGAGCTCTGCGTGATCGCACTGCTGGCCGGCGGGCATATCCTGCTTCAGGACGGACCGGGCACCGGCAAGACGCAGCTGGCCCGCGCACTGGCGCGGACGGTGGGCGCCTCGTGCAAGCGCATCCAGTTCACTCCCGATCTCCTGCCCTCCGACGTGACCGGCGTGATGGTCTTCGACCGGAACACGGGCGAATTCCGTTTCCGGCAGGGCCCGGTGTTCGCATCCTTCGTATTGGCCGACGAGATCAACCGCGCCTCTCCGAAGACACAGTCCGCCCTGCTGGAGGTGATGGAGGAGCGCACGGTGAGCGTCGACGGCGTCTCGCATGCCGTGCCGAGCCCCTTCGTGGTCATCGCCACCCAGAATCCCTTGGAGCAACTGGGCACCTACCGCCTTCCGGAGGCTCAGCTCGACCGGTTCCTGCTGTGCGTCTCGCTGGGCGCGCCGGGCCGCGACGCCAGCATGAGCGTGCTGCGGCAGCTTGACGTGGGAGACCGGGCCTCGACGGTCATGCCGGTGATGGGCGGCGACGAGCTCGACGCGCTTATCGCCTGCACGCGGCGCGTGGAGACAGGCGACGCGGTGCTCGCCTACGCGGTCCGTCTGACGGAGGCGACGCGGGCTCATCCGGGGCTGGCCTCGGGTGTGTCGATGCGCGGCACGATGGCCCTGATGCGGACCTGCCGGGTGCGGGCCGCCGCCGAAGGCCGCGATTACGTGACGCCGGACGATGTGAAGGCGATGGCCGCCCCGGTGCTGACCCACCGTCTGGCGCTCACACAGGAAAGCATGTTCGCCGGCGTCGAAACCGCCGATGTCCTCGCCGAGATCCTCGGCGAGGTGCCGGTTCCGACCCATGCCGGCTGAACCCACCGGGAAGGAGCACGCGATGGGCAGATGGATATGGCCGGAGCAGACACCCCAGGCGTCGCCGGACGGCCGCGTCATGGCGGCCATCGGAGTCCTCGCCCTGGCGACGTTCCCGGCGACCGGCTGGCATGAGGCGCTGATGGCCGGCACCATCGCGCTGACGGCGCTGGCCTTGGGATTGGCGATGTCGATGCGCGCGCCGGGTGTGCGCGCATCCATGCGTCCGATCCCGCCGCACGCGGTCGCAGGCGGCCGCCTGTCCGTGTCGGTCGATGTGTCGAACCCTTCCGTCAGGTCAAAGAGCCGGTCCATGGCCTGCTCGCTGGCCGTGGAGTCCGTCGCACCGTCGGGCAAGGCCGAGATCCGTCGAGTGACGGTGATGGTGCCGAAGCTGGCGCCGGGTGCCTCATATGCGACCCAGGTGGAGATGGGGGCGTTGCGCCGCGGCATGCTGCGCGTGGGGCCGTTGACGGCGAACGCCGGCGATCCTTTCGGATTGGTGCGCCGCGCTGTGACGCTGGCACAGACGATCCAGGTGCCGGTGCATCCGCGCACCGTGCCCCTGCGCCCCGGACTTCGTGGGCCACGACGTCAAGACGACGGCATCCATGCGAGCGCCGCCGCCCAGGACGAATTCGAATTCCATGCGCTGCGCGAATACGAGCCGGGCGACGACCCACGTCGCATCCACTGGCCCAGCTGCGCACGCACGGACTGTCTGATGGTCCGCCGCCACGAGCAGACGCGTCACATGGACGCCGCGCTGCGCATCGATATGGATCCATCCTCCTATGCTGCCGAGGAGGACTTCGAACTCGCCGTGTCCGCATATGCCTCCCTGGGAGTCTCATGGCTGCGCTCGGACCATCCGCTGTCGGTGGAGCGGGAGGGAAGGTATCGTCGTGTGCCGGACGAGACCTCCTTCATGGACGAATGCTGTCTGTTGCGCCTCGTCGCCGAACGGCCGGAGCGCCAACGGCGAACGTCCCACGTCTCCGACGACGTGGCCCTTGCGGCCGTGTTCACCGGCGGAGCCGCCCCGTCGGGCTCGGCGTCGCCCTTGGTCTCGACGACGCCCGCCGCGCACCGCACCTTGCTGGTGCGGGCCATATGCGGCTCGTCGCCCGCCGCACACGCATCCGGCGGCGTGACGACGGCAAGCATCGGCACGCTCGAGGATCTGCCCGGTTTGCTGGAGGCGTTGCCATGAACGGCCGGTCCGTCCTCCGCGCCGTCGGCGTCATATGCATCCCGGTGACCGTCGCCGTGGCTTCCTCCGGACTCGCCGTCCTCTATGGACCGCCATCGATCTGGGCCTGCGCGGCGCCGCCGGCAGCGGCGCTCGGCTGTCTGCTCGGGATCCTGCGCATGCCGGGACGGCTCGCGTGCGACGTGGATTCGGTTCCGCATCGCGGCGGCGACGACGGAACCGGAGCGAATGCAGGCACGGCAAAACCGCGTCTGTGCGCGCATCCATGGCTGGTCTCGGTGGCGGCGGCATTGGTCCGCGTGGCGGGGATGCTGTTCGCCCAATTCGTGGCGGGACCGCTGGCGACGTGTTGGCAGGGCTCGCCTTGGCGGGATCCGCTAAGTGCGCTGGCCTTGGGATGGCGGGCCTCCTTCGGTGCCTTCGGTCTGTTGGTGGGATTGGAGCCACCGGTCGGTCGCACCGATGGCGCGCCGATGGCCGTGTGGACGCTGTGCCTGTGGAGCGCTTTCCTCGCCACATCGCTCGCGCGGTCCGGCGCCGCCTGGGCGCGGGCGTTGACGGCGCTGCCGGTGATGGCGCAGATGGCGATCTGCGCGCTGCTGGGACTGGACTCGTCGGCTTTCCCGTTCGCAGCCGCAGGCATGGCCGTCGCGTTGCTGCTGCTCATCCGTCTGCCCTTGGCCGGGGCGGGCATCGATGGGATGGGACCGGTCGCCGCCGACGCCCCGGCCACGTCGTCGTCCGCGTCCACGCAGACGGACGATCCGAAGCACGCGACGCCCGGCCCATGGGCATCCATGCCACGGCTCGGCGCCTCGGTGGCTGTGCCGGCGCTGGCCGCGGTGCTGGCCATGGCGGTCTGTCCATCGGCCGTCCCGCCATCGCATCGCCTGGTCCTGCGCGATATGGTCGATCCGCCATACAGCGCCGCGGACCGCTCCAGCCCGCTGAGCGGTCTGCGTCTGTGGCCGACGCAACGCCACGACGATGTGCTGCTGACGGTCGAGGGCCTGCCCGCCGGCACACCGGTGCGGCTCGCGGTGATGGACCGTTTCGACGGCAATGTCTGGAATCTTTCGGACTCGTCGGGAAACGGATCGTCATCCGCTTTCACGCGCCCGGGCCCGAGCATCGCGCAAACGGAGCGGGGCCGGACCTTCAAGGCCACGTTCACACTCGGCAAGGGCTGGGACGATGTGTGGCTGCCGTTGGCGGGCGCCGTCACCCGGGTCGACTTCGACGAGACCGCCCATGCCCGCCAGCTCCATGTCAACGCCGCCACCGACACGGCGCTGCTGGCCGACGGTCTCGAGGCCGGGACGCGATACGTCGAGTCCGGCGTATTGCCGCCCGTTCCCGACGAGAGAAGCGTCGACAGGGCCACGAACGGAAAGGCGCGGCTTCCCCAGGCGACTTCCGTTCCCCGGTCGGTCTCGCATATGGCCGCCGCCATCGCGGGCGGAGAGCGGACGGCGGGGGCCAAGGCGCGGGCACTCGCCGACCATCTGTCCTCCCGAGGCTGGTTCTCCCACGGAGGCAAGGACGAATACCCATCCCTGCCCGGGCACGGCAGCCGTCGCATCGACGAACTGCTGGACGAGCGTGGGGAAATGGTTGGCGACGGGGAGCAATACGCCTCGGCGATGGCGCTGATGGCCCGTGAACTCGGATTGTCCAGCCGCGTCGTGATGGGGTTCCTGCCCACGCGCGCCGCCACGGACGACAAGGGCACGGCGGATGACGGCGTCATCCGCTTCACCGGCGCCGATATGACGGCGTGGGTCGAGGTGCATCTGGCGAGATTGGGATGGGTGGCCTTCGACCCGACGCCGCCCGACAGTCGGGCTCCCGATCCCGAGCGGCCATTGTCCGCGGCCAGTCCCCGTCAGGTGGTCCGACAGCCCCGCCCGCCTTTGAACGACCTTCCCGATGAGGAGACACGCCCCAAGGGGCGTTCGTCGGCCATCGGCGGCGATGCCGCCGAGGTTCCCGACACGTCCTCGATATGGCGTCGCCTCGCACCGGTCGTCGGCAAAGCGGCGCTGTTCGGTATGCCGGTGTGGCTGCTGGCGCTGTCGGCGGCGATGATATTGGCGATCAAGGCGTGGCTGCTGGCGCGGGCACGTTCCCGAGGCTCTTCCAAAGACCGCATCGAAAACGGATGGAAGGCACTGATCGACATGGCGGCGGATGCGGGACTGCCCGTGCCCGCCGCCATGACCCGCGCCGAACAGGCCGCTCTGCTCGCCCATCCGCCGCGTGCCGAAGGCGGCCGTCGCCGGCGCAGGCCCCGCGGCGGTTCCAAACGCAGACGCCGTCGTTCCTCCCCGCATGCCCCGGACATCGAATCCGGCATCGATGCAAATGATCTCCATGCCCTGGCCGAGCGCGCGGATCTGGCGACATTTTCCTCTGCGACATGTCCGCCAGGCGATGCGGAGGAATATTGGCGCATGGTGCTTCAGACGCGTCGCGCATTGTTGCGTGCCCAGCCGTGGACACGCAGATGGCGCGCCGCGCTGGCGGTGCGTCCGCCGCGACGACGCGGGACGGATCCCCATACGCTGTGATCGGGAGAGCCCAAGCCCTCCCCCGCCGACGTGGAACAGGCACCGCCGAACGCGACGGACCCCGGCGCCGCGACTGCGGAACCGGGGTCCGAGAACAAGATGAGGAGGGCTTGGAGCCGAATCACGGAACGACGTCAGATATCAGACGATATCCTTTACCGGCGTCGTTCCTTTCCTCGCCGTGGGGCCGGCGGCATCCGGACATCCGGCATGCCGCCGGCCCCACGAACCGACGTCACTGGATGGCGTCGCCGGCGCCGAGGTCTCCGCCCAGGTCGACCTGACCGCCGTTGTCGTTCAGGAAGTCGTCCGGGTTGAAGTCGTCGCCGAGCTTCAGATCGCCGAAGTCGATGTTGGAGAAGTCCACATCGCTCATATCGGCGTCGGAGAAGTCGGTGTCGGCATCCACGTCGCCGCCCAGCCCGAAGTTCGGGTAGATGGTGTCGCGGATCGCCTTGTCGGGCTCGACCACGGCGTTGCGGTAGCGGGCGAGGCCCGTGCCGGCCGGGATGAGCTTGCCGATGATGACGTTCTCCTTGAGGCCCTTGAGGTCGTCGATCTTCTGGCTCAGGGCGGCTTCGGTGAGCACGCGGGTCGTCTCCTGGAAGGAGGCGGCCGACAGCCAGGAGTCGGTGGCCAGCGAGGCCTTGGTGATGCCCATGAGCTCGGGACGGCCCGCGGCGGGCTTGCCGCCGTTCTTGACCGCCTCGATGTTCGCCTCCTTGAAGCGCGCCTGGTCGACGAGCTCGCCCGGCAGCAGCGTCGTGTCGCCGGAGTCGAGCACGGTGATGCGGCGCAGCATCTGGTGGACGATGACCTCGATGTGCTTGTCGTGGATATCGACGCCCTGGGAGCGGTACACGGTGTGCACCTCCTCCACGATGTTGACCTGCGCGGCGCGCGGGCCGAGGATGCGCAGGATCTTCTTCGGGTCGACGGAACCCTCGATGAGCTGCGTGCCGACCTCGACGTGGTCGCCGTCATGCACGAGCATCGGGGCGCGGCGGGTCACCGGATAGACGATCGGCTCGATCGTGGAGTCGTCCGGGCTCAGCGTCACCTGACGGCCGCGCTCGGTGTCCTCCACCTTGACGATGCCGGGGAACTCGGCGATCGGGGCCTCGCCCTTCGGGGTGCGGGCCTCGAAAAGCTCCGTGACACGGGGAAGACCCTGGGTGATGTCGGAGGCCGAGGCGACGCCGCCGGAGTGGAAGGAACGCAGCGTCAGCTGGGTGCCGGGCTCGCCGATGGACTGGGCGGCCACGATGCCCACGGCCTCGCCGACGTCCACCAGCTTGTTGGTGGCCAGCGACCAGCCGTAGCACTTGGCGCACACGCCGCGCTTGGCCTCGCAGGTGAGCACGGAGCGGCCCTTGACCTCCTCGACGCCGTGCGCCACAAGGTCCTCGAGCACGTCCATGGACAGCGCGTCGTCGCGGTGGTAGAGCACCGTCTTGCCGTCGGCCGGGTCGATGACGTCGGCGGCGAGCAGACGGGAGTACGGGCCGCCGTCGGCGGCCTTGACGAGCACGAGCTCGCCGTCCTCGTTGCGCTCGGCGACCTTCATCGGCAGACCGCGCTTGGTGCCGCAGTCCTCCTCGCGCACGATGACGTCCTGGGAGACGTCGACCAGACGACGGGTCAGGTAGCCCGACTCGGCGGTGCGCAGAGCGGTGTCGGCCAGGCCCTTGCGGGCGCCATGCTGGGAGATGAAGTACTCCAGCACGGACAGGCCGTCGCGGTAGTTGGACTTGACCGGTCGGGGGATGATCTCGCCCTTCGGGTTGGCCACGAGGCCTCGCATGCCTGCGATCTGGTTGATCTGCATCATGTTGCCTCGCGCGCCCGACTGGACGATGATGGCGAGGTTGTTCGACGGGTCGAAGTGTTCCTCGACGGCCTCGGAGACCTCGGAGGTGCACTTGGTCCACAGGTCGATGAGCTCCTGGCGGCGCTCCTCCTCCGTGAGCATACCCATGTCGTAGTTCTCGTTGACCTTGGCGGCCTGGTCCTCGTACTGGGCGATGAGCGTGTCGCGTTCCGGCGGCTCGATGACGTCGGAGAAGGCGAAGGACACACCGGACCACGGGGCGCGGGTGAAGCCCAGATCCTTCAGCGCGTCCAGCGTGGCGGCCACCTGGGCCGTCGGATAGCGGGTCGCGATGTCGTCGACGATCTTGGCGAGCTGCTTCTTGCCGACCTGCGAGTTGACGAACGGATAGTCCGTCGGCAGGGTCTCGTTGAACAGCACGCGGCCATAGCTCGTGGCGAACAGCACGGTGCCGTCGTGGAAGCGCTCCTCCTTGACGGTCTCGAGGCCGTTGGCGGAGGCCGGATCGACGACCTTGACCTCGCCCGGCTCCCAGTTGCGCGGAAGGATGAAGTCCTTGGGCAGACGGATGAGCACCTTGGCCTGCATGTCGATCTCACCGCGGTCGAGCGCCATCTCCGCCTCGTCGAGCGAGGAGAAGACGCGGCCCTGGCCCTTGAGGCCGTCGAGGACGGTGGACAGGTAGTACAGACCGAGGATCATGTCCTGGGAGGGCATGGTCACGGTGTGGCCGTCGGCGGGCTTCAGGATGTTGTCGGAGGCCATCATCAGCGAGCGGGCCTCGGCCTGCGCCTCCGCGCTCAGCGGCAGGTGCACGGCCATCTGGTCGCCGTCGAAGTCGGCGTTGAAGGCCGCGCAAGCCAGCGGCGGCAGGTGGATGGCCTTGCCCTCGACCAGGATCGGCTCGAAGGCCTGGATGCCCAGTCGGTGCAGGGTGGGCGCGCGGTTGAGGAGCACGGGATGCTCGGCGATGACCTCTTCGAGCACGCCCCACACCTCGGAGTCGCCGCGGTCCACCAGACGCTTGGCGCTCTTCATGTTCTGCGCGTAGTTGAGGTCCACGAGACGCTTGATGACGAAGGGCTTGAACAGCTCCAGGGCCATCGGCTTGGGCAGACCGCACTGGTGCATGCGCAGGGACGGGCCGACGACGATCACGGAACGGCCGGAGTAGTCGACGCGCTTGCCAAGCAGGTTCTGGCGGAAGCGGCCCTGCTTGCCCTTTAGCATGTCGGACAGGGACTTGAGCGGGCGGTTCGAGGCGCCGGTGACCGGGCGGCCGCGGCGGCCGTTGTCGAACAGCGAGTCGACGGCCTCCTGGAGCATGCGCTTCTCGTTGTTGAGCATGATCTCGGGGGCGCCGAGCTCGAGCAGTCGCTTCAGTCGGTTGTTGCGGTTGATGACGCGACGATACAGGTCGTTGAGGTCGGAGGTCGCGAAGCGGCCGCCGTCAAGCTGCACCATCGGGCGCAGATCCGGCGGGATGACCGGGATCACGTCGAGCACCATGGCCTCCGGCTTGTTGCCGGTGACCAGGAAGGCGTTGACGACCTTGAGGCGCTTCAGGGCGCGGGCCTTGCGCTGGCCCGAGCCGGTGTCGATCTCCTCGCGCAGCTGCTTGGAGGCGGCCTCGAGGTCGAAGGCCTGCAGGCGCTTCTTGATCGCCTCGGCGCCCATGCAGCCCTCGAAGTAGTCGCCGTAGCGGTCCTCCATCTCGCGCCACAGATCGACGTCGCCCTCCATGTCGCCCGGCTTCAGGGTCTTGAAGCGGTCGAACACGGCGCTGAGGCGCTGGATCTGATCGTCGTAGCGCTGGCGGATGGCCGCCATCTCGCGCTCGGCGGAGTTGCGCAGCTTGGCCTTGGCGGGACCCTTGGCCTCGCCTTCGGCCTCGAGCTGGGCCAGATCAGCCTCGACCTTCTTGGCGCGTTCCTCGATCTCGTTGTCGCGGCGCTTCTCCAGCATCGCGATCTCGTGGTCGAACTCGTCCTGCAGGCCGGGCATGTCCTGATGGCGCTGGTCCTCGTCCACGGACGTGACCATGTAGGCGGCGAAGTAGATGACCTTCTCCAGGTCCTTCGGCGCGATGTCCAGCAGGTAGCCCAGTCGCGAAGGCACGCCCTTGAAGAACCAGATGTGGGTGACGGGCGCGGCCAGCTCGATGTGGCCCATGCGCTCGCGGCGCACGCGGGAGCGGGTCACCTCGACGCCGCATCGCTCGCAGACGATGCCCTTGAAGCGCACGCGCTTGTATTTGCCGCAGGCGCACTCCCAGTCACGGGTCGGTCCGAAGATCTGCTCGCCGAACAGACCGTCCTTCTCGGGCTTCAGGGTGCGGTAGTTGATGGTCTCGGGCTTCTTGACCTCGCCGTAGCTCCAGCCGCGGATATCGTCGGCGGTGGCCAGGCCGATCCTCAGTTTGTCAAATGCGTTGACGTCCAGCACTTGCTATTCCTTTGCTCTCGAAAGTCTTACTCACTGGTATTCGGGCTCGTCGACGACCTGGTCGGCCTTGGCGGCCGCATCGGGACGTGCGCCGATGTTGAAGCCCAGATCCTCGGAGGAGGAGACGGGATCGTCGTCCTCGTCCTTCATGTCGATCGCCACGCCCTCGGCGTTCAGGACCTCGACGTTCAGGGACAGGGACTGCATTTCCTTGAGCAACACCTTGAACGACTCGGGGATGCCCGCGGGCGGCAGGTTGTCGCCCTTGACGATCGCGCCGTAGACGCGCACGCGGCCGTCCACGTCGTCGGACTTGGTGGTCATCATCTCGTGCAGCGTGTAGGCGGCGCCGTAGGCCTCGAGGGCCCACACCTCCATCTCGCCGAAGCGCTGGCCGCCGAACTGCGCCTTGCCGCCCAGCGGCTGCTGGGTGATCATCGAGTAGGGGCCGGTGGAGCGCGCGTGGATCTTGTCGTCCACGAGGTGATGCAGCTTGAGCATGTACATGTAGCCCACGGAGATCGGCTTGCCGAAGGGCTCGCCGGTGCGGCCGTCGAAGAGCACGGCCTTGCCGTCGTCGCCGACGAGCTTGTTGCCGTCGCGGTCGGCCAGCGTGGTCTTGAGCAGGCCGTGGATGACCTCGGGCTTGACGCCGTCGAACACCGGGGTGGCGACCGGAGTGCCCGGCGCGCCCTTCTCGGCGCCTTCCGGCACGTACTTCTTCCACGCGGCCTCGAGGTCCGGATCCAGGGAGATGTCCCAGCCGGAGTGCGCGATCCAGCCCAGATGCAGCTCGAGCACCTGGCCCAGGTTCATTCGCGAAGGCACGCCCAGGGGGTTCAACATGATGTCGACCGGGGTGCCGTCCGCGAGGAACGGCATGTCCTCCTCGGGCAGGATGCGCGAGATGACGCCCTTGTTGCCGTGGCGGCCGGAGAGCTTGTCGCCCTGCGTGATCTTGCGGTGCTGCGCGATGTAGACGCGGATCATCTGGTTGACGCCGTTGGGCAGCTCGTCGCCGTCCTCCTCGGCGTCCTCGCGGGTGATCTCCTTGACCGCGATGACGGTGCCGGTCTCGCCGTGGGGCACGCGCAGCGAGGTGTCGCGCACCTCGCGGCTCTTCTCGCCGAAGATGGCGCGCAGCAGGCGCTCCTCCGGGGTCAGCTCGGTCTCGCCCTTCGGCGTGACCTTGCCCACGAGGATGTCGCCGGCCTCGACCTCGGCGCCGATGCGGATGATGCCGCGCTCGTCGAGGTTCGCCACCGCGTCCTCGCCGACGTTCGGCAGGTCGCGGGTGATCTCCTCGGCGCCCAGCTTGGTCTCGCGGGCGTCGATCTCGTATTCCTCGATATGGATGGAGGAGAGGGTGTCGTCCTGCACGAGGCGCTGGGAGATGATCACGGCGTCCTCGTAGTTGTAGCCGTTCCACGGCATGAAGGCGACCAGCAGGTTCTTGCCGAGGGCCATCTCGCCCTTCTCGGTGGCGGGGCCGTCGGCCAGCACCGTGCCGGCCTCGACGCGCTCGCCATCGTGGATCAGCGGCACCTGGTTGTAGCAGGTCGTCTGGTTGGAACGCTGGAACTTGGCCAGCTTGTAGGAGCTGGTCGTGCCATCGTCGTTCATCACGCGGATGATGTCGGCGGAGACGTAGGTCACGACGCCCGGCTTCTCGGCGAGGATCACATCGCCGGAGTCGACGGCGGCGCGCCATTCGGAGCCGGTGCCCACCAGCGGACGCTCGGAGCGCAGCAGCGGCACGGCTTGGCGCTGCATGTTGGTGCCCATCAGCGCTCGGTGGCCCTCGTCGTGCTCCAGGAACGGAATCAGGGAGGCGCCCAGCGACACCATCTGGCGCGGGGAGACGTCCATGTAGTCGACCATGTCGACCGGGACGTCCTCGGCCTCGCCGGCGGCGTCACGCACGAGGGCGTCCTTCGAGGTGAAGTCGCCGTTCTCGTCGAGCTCCTGGTTGGCCTGGGCGATGACGTGCTCGACCTCGCGGTCGGCGGTCATGTATTCGACCTCGTCGGTCACATGCCCGTCGACGACCTTGCGGTACGGCGTCTCGATGAAGCCGAAGGGGTTGATGCGGCCGAAGGTGGCCAGCGAGCCGATCAGACCGATGTTCGGGCCTTCCGGGGACTCGATCGGGCACATGCGCCCGAAGTGGGACGGGTGCACGTCTCGCACCTCCATCGAGGCGCGGTCGCGGGACAGGCCGCCGGGGCCCAGGGCCGACAGACGGCGCTTGTTGGTCACGCCGGCCAGCGGATTGTTCTGGTCCATGAACTGCGAGAGCTGCGAGGTGCCGAAGAACTCCTTGATCGTGGCGTTCACCGGGCGGATGTTGATCAGGGACTGCGGGGTGATGGCCTCGGCGTCCTGGGTGGTCATGCGCTCGCGCACCACGCGCTCCATGCGGCTCAGGCCGGTCCTGAGCTGGTTCTGCACCAGCTCGCCGACCTGGCGGATGCGGCGGTTGCCGAAGTGGTCGATGTCGTCCACATCGACGCGCAGCTCCACGTCCTGGCCGTCGCGCTTGCCCGGGAAGGTGGCGTCGCCGGCGTGCAGCGTCACGAGGTACTTGATCGTGGCGATGATGTCCTCGCGCGACAGGCTGCGGTCGTTGACTTCCTTCTCGAGGCCGAGCTTGCGGTTGATCTTGTAGCGGCCGACGCGCGCCAGATCGTAGCGCTTGGTGTTGAAGTAGAAGGAGTCGAGCAGGTTGCGGCCGGCCTCCGGGGTGGCGGTGTCGGCCGGGCGGATCTTGCGGTAGAGCTCGGTCAGGGCCGCGTCCTGGGAGTCGATCTCCTCCTTCTCAAGGGCGTCGAGCACCAGCGGATAGCCCTGGAAGGCCTCGCGGATCTCGGGCTTGGTCATGCCGATGGCCATGAGGAAGACGATGGCGGACTGCTTGCGCTTGCGGTCCACGCGCACGCCGAGCACATCGCGCTTGTCGATCTCGAACTCCAGCCAGGCGCCGCGGCTCGGGATGATCTTCGCTCCGAAGACCTCCTTGTCGGAGGTGCGGTCCGGGGTGCGGTCGAAGTAAACGCCCGGGGAGCGCACGAGCTGAGAGACGATGACGCGCTCGGTGCCGCCGATGATGAAGGTGCCGTGCGGGGTCTGCAGCGGGAAGTCGCCCATGAACACGGTCTGCGACTTGATCTCGCCGGTGTCGCCGTTCTCGAACTCGGCGTTGACATACAGCGGCGCGGAGTAGGTGTAGTCCTTCTCCTTGCACTCCTGGACCGTGTGGCGGGGTTCCTCGAAATAGGGCTCCGAGAAGGTCAGGGACATGGTCTGGGCGAAGTTCTCGATCGGGGAGATCTCGTTGAACACCTCGTCGAGGCCGGAGATGTGGGGCACGGTGTTGGTGCCGTTCTCGATGTCCTCCTCGACCCGCTTCTTCCAGCGCTCGGAGCCGATCAGCCAGTCGAAGCTGTCGGTCTGCACGCCCAGCAGGTAGGGCACATCGATGGGTTCCTTGATGGAACCGAAGTTCACGCGGTCGGTCGCCTTGTGCATGTCGATGTCATGCTGGTCGGCGCGCGCGATGATCTTGGTGGTATTCGTCGTAGCTTCAGTGGCAGCCAATGGACGTTCCTTATCGCTTTTGCTTGTCGATTTTCCCGGGGAAACGCCGGCGGGCCACCATATGCCTGTGCGGGCGTTTCGTCATTGTAAGCATGCCCGCAATATGACATACCTCACGCAAAGTCAATAGAATAGCGGACTTCCAAGACATTTTGATAGATGCTTGTCCGCGTCCGCCCGCGCGATGTTACGGCTCCATCCCCCTACGGGCGGTCCCCCTTCCGCCGCAACATCGCGCGGGCGGGCGCTCGTTTGCGCTTTGAAACTTGCGTTGGGTATGCGCTGAGTCGGGAGGGAAGGGACAATTATTCGACGAGGATGGGGACGGGGTCGGATTGGACCTTGGGGTGGTCCTTGAGGGAGAGTCGGGCGACGTAGCTGCCGCGGTCCACGCGGGGCAGATCGGCTTCGTCGACGCAGGTGTCGCCTGTGCGGGTGCCGGGCCAGGTGACGGCGGAGACATATCGGTCGCCCTTGGCCATGAGCACGCTGTCGACGCCGGCCGGGCAGGAATCCGAACGCCATATGGTCTGGTCGCCCGAGGTGATGGTCAGCACACGGGAGGAATTCGAGGCGTCGATCAGACAGCCGGATGCGGAGGTGCCGTCGTAGACGATGGCCGCGTTGAACTCGAGCGAACCACCGACCGGCATCGAGGCGGTTTTGGCGCTTAGCTCCAGCCGTATGTCACCCCCGGTGCAGTCCGGCACGCCGCCGGAACGCACCGGATCGGGCGTGGCCTCGCGCGACAGCGACACTCGTTCGCCGCCGATCGACTCGCCTATGGCGGCTATGCCGCGGCCAAAGCTATAGACGACGAAGGTGATCAATGCCAATGCCAGCAGGGCGGCTATGCCGACGACGATGCGACGGCGGCGGTAGATCGCCCGCTTCCGCTTGCTCATCGTGCGCTTGGCGCGTCCTGTGCGATTCGCTTGCTTCGTATGATTCGTGCGCTTCGCCGGACGCGTGCTCTTGCCTTGCTGTGCCATGTCACCTTCTAGTCTACGAGTAGCAACGCGTCGCGGAGCCATCCGCCGGGATGTTCTTCACCCAATCAGGCACTTAGTCGTCATTCTGTTGGCGGTTTTGGCGTTCTGTTGGGAACTGCCCGTCAAGACGACCGATTGTCTCGGCGGAAAAATGGCTTGAAATCGCGGCTTCTTCCTGCCGGTTCTTGCGGGGGTCGGAGCATGACCACCAACAGAAGCCGAAAACCGCCTACAGAACCGGCAGACGCAGGTCCCCGCCGGGCAGAATCTCGATCAGACCGTCCTCGTCGAGGCTGGCGATGCAGGAGTCGAGCTGCGCATGGTCATTCCACAGTGCCTCGGCCTTGCCTCGCGGCAGGGAGCCGCCCACCGGCAGCGGGCGCAGTGCGGCGAGCACCAGCCCACGCACCTGGCGATCGGTGCCCTGGAAACGCTGGCGCGGCCGGGTGCACCGCTCCCCCAGCCCCGGCCGGCCGGCGGCGAGGAACGCGCATTCATTCGCCAAGGGACATGCCTCGCATGCCGGTGTTTTGGCCGTGCACACCAGCGCGCCCAGCTCCATCACCGACTGATTCCATGTCACGGAAGGCCGGCGTGCCGCGGAGACATGCCGGGGTTCTCCGTCATGCATCGCCGGCACGTCTTGCTCCGGTTCCCGTAGACCATCAATGGAAACCACATCATCGGGCAACACCCGTTCGGCGAGCGCGCGCTCGGCCGGGCTGGCCGCGCCGCCCAGCGATTCGACGCCGAGGAAGACGCGGCTCAGCACGCGGCGGATATTCGTGTCGATGACGGGCACGCGCACGCCGAAGGCGAAGCTCAGCACGGCCGAGGCAGTGTAGTCGCCGACGCCGGGCAGTGCGGTCAGCCCCTCATAGGTGCGCGGCAGCTCGCCGCCAAAATCGTCGGCCACGGTGCGCGCGCATTCCTGCAGACGCAGGGCGCGACGCGGATAGCCAAGCCGCCCCCATGCGGTGATGACCTCGGCCCTGGGTGCGGCGGCGAGCGCGGCGGCATCCGGCCACCGCTCCATCCATGCCGTCCAGTAGGGCACGACTCGCCCCATCTGCGTCTGCTGGCTCATCACCTCGGAGACCAGCACGCCCCACGGCGTGGTGCGTCCGAATCGCCAGGGCAGGTCACGGGCGTTGCCTCCCACCATGCGGCGAGGCGCAGGGCGACGTCATTCGCACTGTCAGTCATGGTTTGTAGTTTTAGCAGTTATGTCGAACGAAGCGAACGACCCGGAATCCCGCGTCGAGAAGATGTATGAATACGGCTATCGCAAGTCCAATTATGGCCCGGATGAGCTGGTGACCGACGCGCATGGCAATCCGATCCGCGTGGCCGATGCGATGCTCACGGCCGACGCCGCGGCGAAGGCCGAGACGGTGACGCCGCATCTGTGCTATTACTCGCCGCGCATCCCCGGCAACACCGGTTCGGCGATCCGCCTATGCGCGGTGACCGGCACGATCCTGCATCTGGTGGAGCCGCTGGGCTTCAACTTCAAGGACACGAAGCTCAGGCGCGCGGGACTTGACTATCACGATATGGCGCATGTGGTGATTCATCCGGACTTCGACAATCTCGTCGAATCGATGCCCGATTCGCGCATCATCGCGTTCACCGCGCACGCCACCAAGCTCTACACCGAGGTGGAGTATCGCCCGAGCGACATCCTGCTGTTCGGACCGGAGCCGGGCGATATCCCCGACCCGATGGACATCATGGCCGGCCCGCATGTGGCCGAGCAAGTGAGGCTGCCGATGCGGCCGGCGTTGCGCTCGCTGAACCTCACCAACTGCGCCTCCATCGCCATCTACGAGGCATGGCGACAGCTCGGGTTCCAGGGCGGCGCGTGAGATCCTTCGACTGCACTCAGGATGACGTAAAAAGGGGAAGCCGGATGGCTTCCCCTTTTTACGTCAGTTCTTGAAGGAGTGGATCGGGGCGGGGATGCGGCCGCCACGGGTGACGAAGGCCTCGCAGCTGGTGGTGTTGACGGGCATGATCGGCGCGTAGCCCATGAGGCCGCCGAAGTTGGCCATCTCGCCCACGCCCTTGCCCGCCACCGGGATCACGCGCACGGCGGTGGTCTTCTGGTTGACCATGCCGATGGCCGCCTCGTCGGCGATGAGGCCGGAGATCGTGGAGGCCGGGGTGTCGCCGGGGATCGCGATCATGTCGAGGCCGACCGAGCACACGCAGGTCATGGCCTCGAGCTTCTCGAGCGTCAGGCATCCGGAGCCGGCCGCGTCGATCATGTTCTTGTCCTCGGAGACCGGGATGAACGCGCCGGACAGGCCGCCCACATAGGACGACGCCATGATGCCGCCCTTCTTGACCTGGTCGTTGAGCATGGCGAGCGCCGCGGTGGTGCCGGGCGCGCCGACCTGCTCCAGACCGATCTTCTCCAGCACCTCGCCGACCGAATCGCCGACGGCCGGGGTCGGGGCCAGCGACAGGTCGATGATGCCGAAGGGGATGCCGAGGCGGCGCGAAGCCTCCTGCGCGACGAGCTGGCCCACGCGGGTGATCTTGAAGGCGGTGCGCTTGATGGTCTCGCACAGGAATTCGAAGTCCTTGCCCTTGGCCGCGTCGAGCGCGCGGGAGACGACGCCGGGGCCCGAGACGCCCACGTTGATGACGGCGTCGCCCTCGGTGACGCCATGGAAGCCGCCGGCCATGAACGGGTTGTCGTCCGGCACGTTGCAGAAGGCCACGAACTTGACGCAGCCATAGGAATCGTTGTCGGCCGTGCGCTCGGAGATGTCCTTGATGATATGGCCGAGCAGTTCGACCGCGTTCATATCGATGCCGGTCTTCGTCGAGCCGACGTTCACGGACGAGCAGACGATGTCGGTTTCCGCGAGCGCCTGCGGCAGGGAGCGGATCAGCAGCTCCTCGGCCGGGGTCATGGCCTTGGAGACCAGCGCGGAATAACCGCCGATCAGATCGACGCCGACCTCCTTGGCCGCCTTGTCGAGCGCATGCGCGATCTTGACGAAATCCTCCGAGGTCTTGCACGAGGAGGCGCCGACCAGCGAGATCGGGGTGACGGTGATGCGCTTGTTGACGATCGGGATGCCGTAGTCGCGTTCGATGGCCTGGCCGGTGGGCACGAGGTCGCGCGCATAGGTGGTGATCTTGCGATAGACGTTCTCGCACACCTCGTCGACGGTATCCGCCGCGCAGTCCAGCAGCGAGATGCCCATCGTGATCGTGCGCACATCGAGCTTCTCCTGCTCGATCATCTGGTTGGTCTCGTGGACCTCCATGATATTCAGCATGGTTCGTTCCTTTCGAGACTAAAGATCAAATACGATGCATCTTGGTGAAGATCTCCTCGCGCTGGCAGCGGATCTTCACGCCGATCTCGTCGCCGAGCTTGTCGAGCGCGTCGACGGTCGCGCCGAATTCCTCGGCCGAATCGGTCACGTCGACGATCATCATCATGTTGAAGAAACCGTCGATGATGGTCTGCGAGATATCGAGCACGTTGATGCTGCGCTCGGACAGGTAGGTGCAGACGCGCGCGATGATGCCAACCGTGTCCTGGCCGACCACGGTGATGATTGCCTTGTTCATGGGGCTCCCTCAAATCAGGTGAAGAACTGCCGGATACGCCCACTATACCCGCGGGTCTGCCTCGGTGATTCCCTCCGCTCAGCGCCGGCGGCGGTTGATCTCGTTGATTTTGTCGGAGATCATCTCCAGCTTGCGCTCGATCTTGTCGGCCTGCGCGGTGGTGACGGGCGCGGTTTTCTCGCCGTTGAGGCTGATCTCGCGGATGACCCACGCCGCGCAGGCACCGGTGATGACACCGATCAAAGCCACGCCGGCGATGACAAGCACGACGGTGATGAGTTTTCCGGTGAGCGTGACCGGATAGTATTCGCCGTATCCGATGGTGGTGACGGAGATGAAGGCCCACCACAGCGCATCGGTGAAGCTGTGTATCGAAGCACCGGGAGCATCGCGCTCGGCCTCGAGCACGAGAAGCGCGCCGTTGGACAGCAGCAATACGCCGGCGCAGATGATGTAGAGGTTGATATGGCCGCGCACCCAGCCGAGCGCGCCCCGGTGAAGGGCGTAGAGGGCCGCGACGACGCGCAGGAACCGCAGCCCCGGCACCAAGGGCGCCACGAGGATGATCAGGCCGAGCACATGACGGCTCATCCAATGCCAGCTGTGCTCGGCGACATACATGGTCAGCGCGTAATCGATGGCGAAGAATGCCCAGAGCACGTCCTGCGCGATCTCAAGCGCCAGGGATGCGCCGGCGGGCGGGCGCAGCAGCACATTCGAGGCGAACAGCGCCAGGAACACGAGGGAGGAGGCGAGCAACGCCCAGCGGTTGCCGCGGTCCCATTCCTCCATCGTCATATCGTGCAGGGTCTTGCGCACACGATTGGCCATCCGAACGATTCCCATGGCCTATAAGCCTATAGGAAAACCTCCCGCGCGCGGCAGGAGGTTTTCACAAGGATGCCCGATTTGGGATGGTGGCTCAGGCCTCGCGGGCCGAACCGTCAAGTGGAGGCTCAGGCCTCACGGGCCGAACCGTCAAACGGAGACCCCTGTGGGGTCTCCGTAGGTGAGGGGAGCCGCCTTGCGGCGACGGGCGTCGAGTGAGGCTTAGGCCTCACGAGACGCCGAGGGGGCCGCATACGCCGCAAGCGCGCGCGGCGCGTGGAAGCCACGGGCTTCGAACTCGTCGGCGATCTTCTGGGCGACTTCCTCGGAGCGGCCCTTGTCGACAAGCGCGATGATGGAGCCGCCGAAGCCGCCGCCGGTCATGCGGGCGCCGTAGGCGCCGTTGCGGCGGGCCACGTCCACGGCCACGTCCAGCTCGGGAACGGTGACCTCGTAGTCCGCGGCCAGCGAGTCATGCGAGGCGTTGAACAGACGGCCGGACTTCTCGATGTCGCCGTTGGCGAAGGCGGTGACGAAGGAGCGCACGCGCTCGATCTCGGTGACGACATGGCGCACGCGCTTCTTCATGCGTTCCTCGGGCAGCGCGTCCAGCGTCTCCTTCAGGGCCTGGAACGGGTCGCTTGCCTTGGCGATGCCATCGGCGCTGACGCGCAGGTTGGCCACGCCAAGGATCTCGGCGGCCTTCTCACAGGTGGCGCGACGCTCGGCGTACTGGCCGTCGTTGAGCTGGTGCGGCGCCTGGGTGTCGACCACCAGAAGCTCCAGGCCGTACTTGTCGAGGTCGAACAGCTGCTGGGAGACGGATTCCAGGGCGGTGAGCTCCGGGCGGCAGTCGAGCAGCAGCGCGTGACCCTCGGTGCAACGCATGGAGGCGTTCTGGTCGAGGCCGCCGGTGGAGGCACCGGCCATCTCGTTCTCGGACTTGATCGCGGCGTTGATCAGGGTGACGCGGCCGGCGTCGGAATCGCCGTAGCCCAGGCCGTACACCTCGTCAAGTGCCAGCGCGGTCGAGCAGGTCATGGCGGCCGACGAGCTCAGGCCCGAACCCAGCGGCACGCACGAGGAGAACGCCGCGTCGAAGCCCTGCACCTTGTCGAAGCCGGCTTCGCGCAGCGCCCACGCCACGCCCACCGGATAGGCGGCCCAGCCCTCGACGCCGCCGGCCTTGAGGCCGTCGAGGTCGGCTTCGATCACATGCTCGGGATCGATGTCGGAGACGACGCGCACCTTGGTGTCCTGGCGCGGCTTCAACGCGATGAAGGTGCGGTGCGGCAGCGCGATCGGCAGGCACAGGCCCGCGTTGTAGTCGGTGTGCTCGCCGATCAGATTCACACGCCCCGGGGCGGCCCACACGCCCTCGGCCGGCTCGCCATATGCCTTGGCGAACAGCTCGGAGGCGTTCTTGACGCCCTCGTCGTGTGACAGCGGCTTGATGAATTCAACAGCAGTCATAACGATGTTCCTTTCGTATTACGGCATTCCGGGCGCAGGCCTGCCGGAGGGGAATCTCGCTGTTGAGATTCTTCGACTCCGGCCTGCGGCCTGCGCTCAGAATGACAGGAAAAATCAGTCGGCGATGTCCACGTCACCCAGCTCATGGAAGCGCTTGGCGATGAGTTCGGGGGTGGTGTCGGAGATCCAAGCGGCCATGCCGGACTCGGAGCCGGCGAGGTACTTGATCTTGTTGGCGGCGCGGCGGAAGGAGAAGAACTGCAGGTTGAGGCGGTAGTTCTCGCGGCGCTGGTCGTGGATCGGGGCCTGGTGCCAGGCGGCGATGTAGGGCAGGTCCATGCCCTTGCCATCGCCCTTGTCGAAGAAGGCGTTGCCGCGCTTCAACAGGTGGGAATACATCGAGGCGAGGTCCCAGCGCTCCTGGTCGTCGAGCTGGTCGAGCGTGAGCACGTCGCGCACCGGCGCCACATGCACCTCGAGGGGCCAGCGGGCGGCGGCCGGCACATAGGCCACCCAGGAGTGGTTGCGCATGACGATGCGCTCGCCGGCCTCGATCTCGGCGTTCATGATGTCCTTCAGGAGGTTGCCGCCGGTCTTGTCGTGGTAGGCCTCGGTCTGCACGAGCTCCTTCTCCATCTTCGGGGCGATGAAGGGATAGCAGTAGACCTGGCCGTGGGGATGGGCGAGCGAGACGCCGATCTCCTGGCCGTGGTTCTCGAAGGGGAAGATCTGCTCGATGCCGTCCATCTTCGAGATCTCGGCGGTGCGGAAGGCCCAGGCCTCCACCACCGTGCGCAGACGGGAGACGGGCAGGTCGGCGGGCAGGCCGTCCTCATCGGGGTCGAAGCAGATGACCTCGCAGCGGCCGGCGGCCATCTTCTTCTCCCACAGCGGGCTGCCGTTCACAAGCTCGACGTCGGTCGAGCGGCCAGGCACCTTGACCATCGAGGGGAAGCGGTTCTCGAACACGACGACGTTGTAGTCGGTGTCCGGCACCTCGCCGTCCTGATAGGGGTCGCCGGGCTTGCGGGCGGCCAGCGGATTGCCCTTGGCGGTGGCGCCGGGGCCGGCGGTGATCGGGCGGTTCATGCGCGCGGTGGCCATCGGGATCCAGTCGCCGGTCAGCGGATCGCGGCGCATCTCGGGGGCCGCGTAGGGCACCTCCTCGCCGGCGGCGTTGATCTGGTTGGCGAAGCGATACGGCAGCTCACGCGGATCCTTGAGCTCGCGGGTCTTGGCGCCGGAGACATATTCCGGATCGTCGTCGAGATAGAAGAAATCTCGCCCGTCGGCCAGCGTGGTCGGCGTGATGCGGATGTGCTCCTTGGCGTATTCGCCGGGTTCGTAGGCAGCGAATTCACTCATACCTTGTATCTCACTTTCCTTCTGTTGGTTCACTCTGGTGCGCCAGAACGAGTTCCTTGACCAATTCCTTGGTCTTGGCGGCGGAATCGGGATCGAGCCCGTCGTCTGTGATGACCGTGTCGACCTGGTCGAACCGGGCGAACAGCGACAACGATGTGCAGCTCCACTTGGTGTGGTCGGTCAAGATTATGGTTTTGTCAGCGATGTCCATCATCGCCATATCGGTGGCGGCCTCAAGCGAGTTGGGCATGAGGAAGCCGCGCGGTATCGACACGGAATGCGTGCCGAGGAAGACGGTGTTGACCCTGAGGGATGCGACGACCTTGTCGGCGATGGGACCCACGAGGGAGTTGGACCGGGTGGTGACGCCGCCGGTGACGATGACCTCGACGTCCTTGGATTCGAGGGCCTGCACGAGCTCGGCCACGGGGATCGAGTTGGTCAGGATCGTGATGCCGCTGGCACGCTGGCTTTCGAGCAGATGCTGGGCGAAGACATAGGCAGTGGTGCCGCCGCCGATCGCGATGACGTCGCCGGGGGCGACGTATTTGACGGCTTCCTGTGCGATGGCGTCCTTGAGGCCGATGTCCATCTGGGATTTGACGGAGAACAGCGGTTCGCTCAGCAGGGTGCTGGTGGTCACGGCGCCGCCGTGGACGCGCTTCAGCAGGCCTTTGTCGGCCAATTCGGCGATATCACGGCGGATGGTCATCGCAGAGACGCCGAGCTCCTTGGATAGGGCCGTGATTCGCACGGCACCCCGTGTGCGAAGCCTGCTCAATATCAGGTGTTGACGTTGTGACGATATCATAACGAACATTATCGCACACAACCGCCCATTTTCAAAACCAATATGAGCGTTTCGAACGATAACGTTGTCATCTTTCACTCATGCCCATCTGTCATCCTGAGCGGAGGGACTTCCCCTTGTCATCCTGAGCGGAGGCCGAAGGCCGGAGTCGAAGGACCTCAGTGCCGTGCGATCACCGGAAAGATCCTTCGACTCCGTTCGCTTCGCTCACTATGCTCAGGATGACAAAGGGGAACACACTTCGCTCAGGATGACAAGAAGAGGGCTGCGCTCAGGATGACAGGAGGCGTAAGGATATGCGGAAACATATAATCGGACGCATGACCTACGTTTCGGAAAGCTTCTGGCACGACGCCGTCAACAAAGCCACCACGGATCTGTTCACCTTCGGATACAAGCACATCGTCAAACCGAACTTCGTGTTCAATGTGCCGCCGGACGAGGCGCATGAGCGCATGATCGCCTTCTGCCGGCTCACGCGCAATATCAAGCCCCTGATGTGGATCGAGCGGCAGATGCTCGACTACACCGACCCCGTGCTCGAGACCCGCGTCATGGGCGTCGACTTCGCCAACCCCTTCGGGCTGTCCGCCGGACTCGACAAGGACTGCGAGATGCCGGTACTGCTCGACAACGCAGGCTTCGGATTCGAGACAGTCGGCTCGACCACCTCGCGCCCCTGCCCCGGCAACGCGAAGCCGTGGTTCCACCGCCTGCCCGAATACGATTCGATGATGGTGCATGTGGGTCTGGCCAACATCGGCTCCGACAAGGTCATCGACCGTGCCGAGAAGGCCTGGACCCACGCCAAGTCCATGCAGGTCTCCGTGTCGATCGCACGCACCAATGACGGCCTGACCGGCGACCTCGACGAGGGCATCGAGGATTATTGCATCTCGATGCGCCGCGCCGCCGGCCGCACCGCGATGGTCGAGGTCAATGTCTCCTGCCCCAACACACGCGCCGGCGAACCCTTCACCGCCGACCCGGCCAACCTCGACCGACTGTTCGCCGCGTTGGACAAGATCGAGCGTCCGCAGCCCACGCTGGTCAAGATGCCGCTGAACAAGAGCTGGGAGGAGTTCCGAGACCTGCTGGCCGTGCTCGCCGAGCACAATGTGCAGGGCGTGTCCATCGCCAACCTGCAGAAGGACCGCACCGGGCTCGAGATTCCGGCCAGCTGGGAGGGCGGCCTGTCCGGAGGCCCGGCGTATCGCGCGAGCAACGCCATGATCGCGCGCACACGCCGCGAGTTCGGCGACCGCTTCGCCATCGCCGGCATCGGCGGCGTCTTCACCCCGGAGCAGGCCTATGCGAAGATCCGCGCCGGCGCCGATCTGGTCATGTTCATCTCGTCGCTGATGTATCGCGGTCCCCAGCAGATCACCGTGTTGAAGCGCGGGCTGGCCGAGCTGCTCAAACGCGATGGCTATGCCTCCGTCGCCGAGGCCGTCGGCGCCGATCTGCGCTAGGTTCCGCCGCGCATCACGCGCCCCGGTCTCCATCAGTCCGATGGGGACCGGGGCGCGTTTGTCTGTCGGTCAGAAAGCGCCGCGGACGTAGGCCTGCGGGTAGGGCGCGCGTTCGACCGGCACCCCGAGTTTGTGGGCGGCGCGCAGCGGCCAGTAGGGGTCGCGCAGAGCCGCGCGCCCGATTTCGATGGCGTCGGCCTCGCCATGCGCGAGGATCCTTTCGGCCTGCTTCGCCTTGGTGATCAACCCCACGGCGGTCACCGGCATGCCGGCGCGCCCGCGCACCTGCTGCGAGAAGGGCACCTGATAGTTCGGCTTGACGGGGATGGTCACGCCGTCGATGATGCCGCCGGTGGACACATCGATCAGATCGACGCCGGCTTCCCTGAGCCCCTTGGCCAGGGCCACGGTCTGATCGAGGTCCCAGCCGCCGGCGGCCCAGTCGGTGGCCGAGACGCGCACCGTCAGCGGCATATCCTCGGGAATGTTCTCCCGCACCGCGGCCACGACCTCGAAGAGGATGCGGGAACGTCCGTCGAGGTCGCCGCCGTATTCGTCGGTGCGCTCGTTGACGAGCGGATCGAGGAATTCGGAGAGCAGATAGCCGTGCGCGGCGTGGATCTGCACGCTTTGGAAGCCCGCGGCGACGGCGCGGCGCGCGGCCTGACCGAAGGCCCAGACGATGCCGTGGATCTCGTCGGCCGTCAGCTCGCGCGGCGTGGCATAGCTGCCGAAGGGGATGGGGCTGGGGGCGACCGTCTGCCAGCCGCCCTCGTCGAATGGCACGGAAGCGCCCTCGTGGCCGGTGAGCGCGCAACCGGCGGAGGCCTTGCGTCCGGCGTGGTTGAGCTGGATCGCGGCGGTGGCGCCCGCCGCGCGGATGCCGTCGACGATCCAACGCCACGAGTCGATCATCGAATCGTCCCACAGTCCCAGATCACAGGGCGAGATGCGCCCCTCGGGGCAGATGGCGGTCGCCTCGGCGATGACCATGCCGAAGCCGCCGAGCGCGCGGGAGACGTAATGCTGGTAGTGGAAGGGCGTGGGGCGCCCGTCGCGGGCCGAGGCCTCATAGGTGCACATCGGCGGCAGCCATATGCGGTTGCGTATGGTCAGCCCCCTCAAGGTCATCGGCTCGAACAACGCCGGCGCGGCCTCCGGAGCGTTTGCGCGTTTGCCCGCGTTTTTCTTCGACATGCCCTTCGCTCCCCCGTGCTTCTTGCCGGCCTTGTCCGGCTTGCCGTGCTTGCCGGCCTTGTCTGGCCCGCCATGCTTGCCGGATGCGCCGGAGGCGCCATGGCTTCCCTTATCCGCCGCGGCGGGCCGGCTCACCGCCAGCCCCCTGTAGTCGAAATCCGCTGGAGTTTCGTTCGATGCCATCCTCGGCCCCTCCTTGTATCGATGCCGGCGGACACTTCCCGCCTGACGCATATGCCCCATTTTAGGCATGGGCCGACGCCGGAAACGAGGAAACGCCCGCCGTGAGGCGGACGTTTCCCATATGGTCGGCTGTCGTTTACCTGGAGTTGCCGTCAGTTCGTCTGACCGGTGGTCGTTCCAGCCGTCGTACCGGTAGTCGCGCCGGTTGTGCCGGCGGTCGTGCCAGTCGTGCCAGTCGTGCCGGTCGTAGTGCCGGCCGTGCCAGCCGTCGTGCCGGTCTTCGAACGGGCGCTGACACCCGTATAGGCCATGAAGCGCTGGTCCGGCTGGCCGTAGTCGTTGTTCGCCGGGATGCCCTTCTTGGCGATGTAGGCCTCGGTGAAGCGCTTCCATGCCGGCGTCGCGATCGTGGCGCCGTCCCAGTAGCTGTGGTATTCGCCGTTGATCGTGATGTTGGCGATGCGGTTCTCATTCGGGTTCTGCACATCGCCGACCAGCACGAAGGTCGCCAACTCGCCCGGCAGGAAGCCGCCGGTGGTCACATAGGTGTCCTCGTTGGTGCCGGTTTTGATGAAGGTCTTGCGCCCGTCGGCGAGGCGCCCGGTGACGGCGACGCCGTCGGAACGCACGGTGCCCTGGTTCATCGTATAGGCCAGCGTCTGGATGATGCCCGGGTCGACGGCCTGGTGGCAGTTGGCGGAGGGCACCTTGATGTCCTTGCCGTTGCGGTCGGTGACCTTCTTCATGGCGATCGGATCGCAGGCCACGCCGTTGGCCGCGTAGGTGGCGAAGACATTGGCCATCGTCAGCGGGGAGACGGAGGTGCTGCCGCCGATCATCAGCGACGGGTTCAGGGAGATGCTGTCGAAGACGTCCTCGTGGCCGGGGACCGCGTTGTGGTAGCCGACCTCCTTGGCCGCGTCGGCGACCTTGCACAGGCCGATCTGCGTGCCCATGGACGCCATGGTCGTGTTATGCGAGCGAACCAGGCCGAGGAACGGCGTCTCGGGATTGACGGTGCCGTTGGTCAGCGCGTTGGTCACGGGCCAGATGTCGGTGGGGCTGCCGGAATAGCGGTCGCAGTTGAACAGGCTGGTGGCATATCTCGTGGTGGTCGTCAGGTTCTCGTTGATCGAACGGCCGGCCTCCATCCATGCGATCAGGTTGATCGGCTTCCACGAGGAGCCGATCGGGAATCCGTTGCCGCCGCCGTCCACCGCGTCGACGGCGTAGTTCATGCCGGATTTGGTCGGGTCGTTCTGCGCCGCGTCGGTTTCGTCGTACTGGCGGTTGATGCCGAAGCCGAGCACCTCGCCGGTGCCGGGCTTGACGGAGGCCATCACGATCTCCATGCCGCTCGGATCGGCGGCCGGAATCGTGTTGTTCGCCTCCTGCATCATCAGCGTGTTCGCGTCGATGTCGAGCGTGGTGACGATCTTGAGGCCGCCCTCGTCGAGCAGCTTCTGACGTTCGGCGCGCGTCTTGCCGAACTCCTCGGAGTTGAGGATGCGCTTGGTCACGTAGTTGCAGAAGTATCCGGCGTCGTATCCGGCATACATGCAGCCCTTGTCGACCGACTGGATGTTGAGCGTGTCCTTGATGGGGATGGCCACGGCCTCGTCGTGCTCCTGCTGGGAGATGTAGCCCTGGTCGAGCATCAGGTCGAGCACGATGTTGCGCTGCTTCTGGGACTCGGCCTGGTTCGCCTCGATGGAGGGATCGAATTTGCCCGGGTTCTTGGTGATGGCCGCGATGGTCGCGGACTGCACGATGTTGAGATCCTTGGCGGAGACGTTGAAATAGCGCTTGGCCGCGGTCTCGACGCCGTAGAGGCTGTTGGTGCCGAACTGGGCGATGTTGAGGTATCCCTGCAGGATCTCGAACTTGGAGTACTTCTTCTCCATCTGCACGGCGATGAGCATCTCGCGCACCTTGCGCGCGATCGTGTCCTCCGAGGCGTGGTACTGCGAGATCGGATCGTTCGCCTCCTCGGCCTGCACGCTGAGCACGTTCTTGACGTATTGCTGGGTCAGCGAGGAGCCGCCCTGCTGGTCGCCGCCGACGACATAGGTCTGCACGAAGGCGCGCATCACGCCGGGCACGTCGACGCCGGAATGCTGGAAGAAGCGCTTGTCCTCGCGCGCCACGACCGCGTGCTGCATATGCTCGGAGATGTCCTTGATCGGCACGACCTCGCGGTTCTGCGCATAGAACTCCGCGAATTTCGTCTTGCCGTCGCTGGCGTACATCACCGACTTCTGCGGCAGGCTCGTCACATCGAAATCGACGCCCTCGACCTGCAGCGAGGGGATGACGGCCTTGGCCACGTTGTTGACGCCGAGCACGGCCGGGGCGAGCAGACCCGACGCGACCACGCCGCCGAGCACGGCCAGCGCGACATAGGCGAGGAACAACGCCAGCACACGGCGGACAGTCATGGGATTCTTCTTGGGCATGCGGCCCATACTAACCGGCCGGCTCTACCTGCGCCCGTTCCCTTCCATGGCCTGCGCACTTTCCCCGCCGAATCATCACACATCCAATAAACGCTGGAAATATGCCGAAAATCAGCTCCATGCGCGCGGAGCCACGCATGCGGTCAGCGGCGGGATCGGCGGATGAGCATACCCGGTTGGTACACGATGATGGAACGTCCGTCGCGCGCGATCCACCCACGGTTGGCGAAATCCATCAGCGCCTTGTTCACGGTCTCGCGGCTCGAGCCGACGAGCTGCGCCATCTCCTCCTGGGTCAGGTCGTGCGGCACCCTGACGCCCTCCTGGACCGGCTCGCCGAAGCGGGTGGCGAGGTTGAGCAGCGTCTTGGCCAGGCGCGCGGGCACATCCATGAACACCAAATCGCAGATGCGTTCGTTGTTCTCGCGCATGCGGCGGGCCAGCACCTGCAGCATGTCGACGGCGACGCGCGGATGGTGGTCGAGCCAGGCGAACAGCGCGTCATGGTCAAGCGAGACGACGCGGGTGCCGTTGCACATCGCGATGGCCGAGGCCGTGCGGGGACCGCCGGTCGGATCGAAGACCGGGATCTCGCCGAGCACCTCGCCGGGCGCGTGGATCGACAGCAGCTGCACGCGGCTGTCCCCGGACTGGCGCGTCAGCTTGACCCGCCCATCCTCGAGCAGATACATGCGCTTGTCGGTGTCCCCCTCACGGAAGATGACCTCGCCCTTGCCATAGCTGGTCTCGGCCATATAGGGCATGAGCTCGCGCGCCTCGACGGGCAGGACCTGCTTGAACAGCGCCGTGCGCAGCAACACGTTGTCGCGTTCGATGAACCCATTCGGTTTGTCGATGATGATTCCCATATCCGCAAAATCCCTTGTATTCACCCCGGACCGTCCCGAGGAACGCCATGCCGTCGTCCTATTGTATCCCCAACCGCCGTGACGGATTCCGACGGATGGGGTGGACTCTCGCCATCAGCGAACGCGGCGAAGCGCGCCGATGAGATGATCCACCAGCGCGTCGCGGCCCATGCCGGTTTGCGAGCGCAGGGGGTCGACGCGGCGGCGGGCGGAGCGCACGGCCTTGTCGGAGAGCTTTTCGCCGCTGACGTTGAGCACGCGCGACATGCGTTCGGCGTCGATGTCATAGGCAAGGGTGGTGTGGTGGAGCACCGCGCCGGGACCGCTCGGACCGCCGGAGCCGCGTGGGGCCGGGAAACGCCGCTGGGCGGCCCCGCCGATCTTGCCTGCGGGAGAGGCGATGTCGTTGAGCCCGGAGAATCCGACGTCGAGACCCAGTTCGCGGAGCGCATCGACCAGCCACCGGTCGCACAGGCGGTAGGATTCGGCGACGTCCAATCCCTTGACGAAGGCGGCGGGAGCATACAGCGAATAGGTGATGGCGTTGCCGGGTTCGATGAACATCGCGCCGCCGCCGGTCGCGCGGCGCACGACCTCGAAGCCCTCGGCCCGGGCCACCTCCTCATGCACCTCGTCGCGGATGGATTGGAATCGGCCGACGACCACGCAGGGCGCGGCCCATTCCCAGAAGCGCAGGGTGGGCGGGCGCGTGCCGGCGGCCACCTGCCGCGCCCATGCCACATCGATGGCCATCTGTTCACCCGGCGTGCGGGGCCGGTCCCGGATCACGGCCAGCTCGGGCAGAAGGCGCGCCCAGCGGATGTCGTATTCCCGCTCACGCCCACGGACGTCACGGTTGCCATGGATATCGCATAGATCGCGTTCCGACATCCGCCCGTGCATGCCGGCAGCCGCATGGGGCGCCTCGCCCAAGGCACGCCTCCAGGCGGTTTCGATGGCCCGGGCATCGGTGCCGATCAGACGGGACCCGGGATGGCGGGCGACGGCCGGGGCGACCGGTTCGCCCGCAGCCAAGGCGCGTTCGATATCGCGCAGCAGCGCGTCGGCAGCCGTGTCCATATCCGCATCCCCGCCGACGCTCTCAACGAAAAAATCGCCGTCGAGGCGGACGGAGCGCACTGCTCCCCCGCCATCGACGGCGATGGTCACGGCGACGAGTTTGCCGCCGGGCGTCTTATATTCGCCTCGAAGCACGAATCAGATGCGTTCGAGGATGTCGCGGCCCACCTCGTCGGTGGAACGCGTCGTCGAGCCGAGCTCGGCGATGTCGGCTTCGACGGCCGCATGGATCTTCGCGGCGGCCGCATCGAAGCCAAGGTGCTCGAGCAGCATCGCGGCGGAGAGGATCGCGGCGGTCGGATTGGCCTTGTTCTGGCCGGCGATGTCGGGGGCGGAGCCGTGGATCGGCTCGAACATCGACGGGAATTCGTCGGAGGCGTTGATGCAGCCGGAGGCGGAGTATCCCACGCCGCCCACGACCGCGCCGGCCTCGTCGGTGAGGATGTCGCCGAAGAGGTTGTCGGTCAGGATCACGTCGAAGCGCGAGGGGTCGGAGACCAGGAAGATCGTGGCCGCGTCGATGTGCTGGTAGTCGTGCGTGACCTCGGGGTATTCCTCGCCGACCTTGTCGACGATGCGCTGCCACATGTCGCCCGCGTTGACGAGCACGTTCTTCTTGTGCACGAGCGTGATGTGCTTGCGGCGCTTCATGGCCAGCTGGTAGGCGTAGCGCACGACGCGCTCAACGCCATAGGCGGTGTTGATCGAGACCTCGGTGGCGACCTCCGCGGGGGTGTCGCGGCGCACCGCGCCGCCGGCGCCGCAGTAGAGGCCCTCGGTGCCTTCGCGCACGACCACGAAGTCGATGTCGCCGGGGTTGGCCAGCGGCGAGGTGACGCCCTTGTAGAGCTTGGAGGGACGCAGGTTCACGTACTGGTCGAGGTCGAAGCGCAGCTTCAAGAGCAGGCCGCGCTCGAGGATGCCGGCCTTGATGCGCGGGTCGCCGACCGCGCCGAGCAGAATCGCGTCGTTGGCCTTGATGCGCTCCTCTTCCTCCTCGGGCAGAATCGCGCCGTCACGCAAATAGCGCTCCGCGCCGAGGTCGAAGTGCTCGTATTCGAACGAGGCCACGCCCTCGGCGGCCTTTTCGAGCGCCTTCTGGGCCCAGGGGGTGACTTCCTTGCCAATGCCGTCGCCGGGAATCACGGCGATCTTGTATGTCTTAGCCATGTGCGCCACCCTACCGCGCGCCCGCGGCCCCGGCGCGCGGCAGCTCAACTAATGGACGATGCCCATGACCTTAAGGCACCAGGCGTTCTCGTAGGAGACCTCCTCCCACTGCTTGTAGCGCCCGGAGATGCCGCCGTGGCCGGCCTCGACCTCGATCTTGGCGATCGCGTCGAAGCCACGCCGCTGCATCTCGGCGAGCCATTTGAGCGGCTCCACATAGAGCACGCGCGTGTCGTTCATCGAGGTGGTGATGAACACGCGCGGGAAGGGCGCGCCGGCCTCGGGAAGGTTCTCATAGGGCGTGTAGGACTTCATATACCGATACACCTCGGCGTTGTGCAGCGGGTCCCCCCACTCGTCCCATTCGGTGACGGTCAGCGGCAGGTCCGGGTCGAGGATCGAGGTCAGCGCGTCGACGAAGGGCACATCCGCCTCGATGCCCGCGAAACGCTCGGGGGCGAGATTGGCGACCGCGCCCATCAGCAGGCCGCCGGCGGATCCGCCGTTGGCCACGGTGCGGCGCGGGTCGGCCAGCCGCGCCCGCTGCAGCGCGCCGACCGCATCGACGAAATCCTCGAAGGTGTGCCGCTTGTTCAGGCGCCTGCCCTGCTCGTACCACGCGCGCCCCAGCTCTCCGCCGCCGCGGATATGCGGCACCGCGTAAAGCACGCCGCGGTCCAGCATGCTCAGCCGGGGCACGGAGAAGCCCGGGTCGGAGCTGATCTCATAGGCGCCGTATCCGGTGACGAACATCGGGGCGTCCTGCACCGGGATGTCGCGCCGCCACACCAGCGAGACGGGCACGCGCTCACCGTCGCGCACATCGACCCACACGCGCCGCTCCATGTAGTCGCGCGGATCGAAGGAACCAAGCACCGTGGCGCGTTTGAGCAGCACATCGGCGCCGGTGACCGGGTCGATCTCATGCAGTTCGCCGGGACGGGTCCAGCTGGAGAAGGAATACCGCATGCGGGGCGCGTCATACGACGGGTTGCCGCCGGTGCCGATCGCGTAGAGCCTCCGGGTCTCGCCGGGCAGCGGATCGTCGCTGGCGCCATCGGAGGTGCTGGTGCGGTCCCGCGGATGCGCGTGCGGGCCGGCCGTGTCGTCCATGGCCCATATCCCCTCGTCGTCCGCGCCGTCCTGCGTGTCCCAATCGTTCTCGAGGGGCGGGGGCGTGAGCTCGCGGAACCGCCACGGACGGCCGGCCAGGAAGTCCTCGGCCGCATCCCGCTTGGTCATCACGGCGATATGCGGCAATCCGTCGGCGCGATAGCTCAACGTCACGAAATGGCGGTGCACCGACATGCCCTCGATGCCAAGTCCGTGCGCGCCCCGCAATATCGCCGGATTGGTCGGCAGACTCCAGGCGGAGGCGATGGGCAGCGCCGAGGCGCCGGGCTCGAACCCGTCGCCGCGTTCGCAGCCGCAGGGCGAGCCGGCGGCCACGCACACGCCCTCGCCGAGCGCATACGGAGGCTCGTGCAGACGCATATCGATCACGTCGATCTCGAAATTGGGGTTGCGCGCGTTATGCGAGACGATGGCCAGCGGTATGTCGGCCCCATCCTCGCCCGCGCCCTCGAAGCACGCGAAGCTCACGTCGTATTCCACATCCGCCTGGCGGGGGATGAAGGCGCGGAACTCGCCCTCCGGCTCGTCCACCGGCAGCATCAGCACCTCGGTCGTGGTCTTGGACCCGGTGCCGATGACGATGTTGCGTTCATCGAAGCTCATCCCGACGCCCACCCAGAAGCGCTCGTCGGCTTCGCGGAACACCTCGACGTCATCCTCGACCGGCGTGCCGACGCGGTGCCGCCACACGGCGCACGGACGCCAGGCATCGTCGAGCTCGACCCAGAACACCCATCGCGCGTCGGGGGTCAGGCAGGCGGAGGAAACGGCGCGGAAGACCTCCGGCAGGTCATCGCCGCTGTGAAGGTCGCGGATGCGGAAGTCGTACCGCTCGTCGCCCTCGGTGTCGACGCCATAGAGCATCCACCGCCCCTCGTGGTCGAGGTCGATGCCGCCGACGCGGAAGAAATCATGCCCCTCGGCCTCGCGGTTGGCGTCGAAGACGATCTGCTCGCCGTTCATCGATCCGGGTTCGTCCATCGGATCGACCTCGGGCGGCGTCCAGTCGTCCTCGCCTAAGATCGGCAGCCGGCATTGGACGGCGTATTGCCTGCCCTGGCGCGTGCGGGTGAAATACCAGTGGCCGTTGATGCGCGTGGGCACCGACATATCGGTTTCCTGCACACGTGATTTGAGCTCGTCGAACAGCGTCGTCCGCAATCCCTTGAGGGAGGCGTTGCGTGCCTCGGTGTATCGGTTCTGCGCGTCGACGAAATCGCGCACGCGCGCAGAGTCCTTGTCCCTCATCCATTCGTATGGATCCATGAACACGTCGCCGTGGTGTTCGCGGGCCTTCGGCTCCCGCGCCGCCTCGGGCGGAAGCCCGGCTCCTTTGGCGTCGTCGACATCGCTGTTCTCTTCGGTCATACGCGCCATTGTAACCATCGCGTGCCTCGCGCCGTGGTTCCGCGCCGCTCACATCACGGTTTTCAGATACGGCAGCATCGTCTTCATCAGGTTCGCGCCGGTGGTGCCGGTGAACACGGGCACATCGGTGACCGGCATCGGCTGGGTGGAGGTGACGCCGGCGACCGCGCCGAGCGGCGACTCCTTCGGGGACAGCTGCCTGATGCCGATGGCGAGCACGCGCCCGGGATAGCGGCGGGCGATCGTGGCGTAGGTGGTCGGGTCCTTCTGCCCGTCGTCGCCGATCAGGATGAAGCGCATGTCGGGGAAGTCGGCCATGAGCTGCTCGGCGAACTCCAGCTTGTGCTGCACGCCGGAGGGGATGAAGGTCTTGGGGCGCGGGTCGAAATCGCGCAGCAGCAGAGGACCCGCCGGGAAGCCGTGGTTGATGATGAAATGGCGGATCGCGCCCTCGACGTTCCACGGCGAGGTGGACAGATAGAAGAACGGCGCGTCGGGGAAGATGTCGGCGATGCGGTTGAACAGCACGCTCATGCCCGCCACCGAGGCCTTCTTGTCGGGGTTGAGGAACAGCAGGTTCCACGCGGCCTTCCAGAACACCGGGGCCTGGGTGACCATGATCGTGTCGTCCACGTCGGAGATCACGCCGACCTTGGCCGAGCGCGGGATCGTGAACAGGTTGGCGGTGACCGGCTTGCGCCCGTTGACCCGATAGGAGACGCGGTGGATGCCGGGCTTCAGTTCGTGCTCGGCCATCAGATCGAGGTATCCGGAGGTGTCGGAGATCGCGTATTCGCCGTCGACCTCGGGGCGCTCGTCGAGGGCGTCGTATTCCCCTGATGCGCCGACCTGCACGGTTTCCAGGGGCACGTCGTCGATGCGGATGCGCACCTGCGTGCGCGCGGCGGGAATGGCGAGCATGCCGCGGATGCCGCGCGTGGCGGGGCCGTATTGGCTGTGTTCGGGCGCGTACACGGTGCGGCAGATCAGGCGGGAGTAGTCGTCGGTGCCATAGCCGACGTAGGGGTCGACGCGCGGGAACCAGTCGAGGCGGCGCGCGGCTTTGGTCGAGGCCTTCACCCACAGGCCGAACAGCCCGGTCAAGGCCCGGCGCGCGAATCGCACCACCGGCGGCTTGGCCTCGATGCGTTCGCGTTTCGAGGCGGCGTCGAAGTTGGTGACGGCCCTGCGCGCCGGAATCGGCACGGTGGGCATGTCATCGTCCCCGACACGCGGCGCGTTCATCAGCGCACGACCTTCGCGTATTGCTCCGCGCTCAGCAGCTCGGGTTCGTCGTCGTCGAGCTCGATCTTGAGGATCCATCCCTCGCCATAGGGATCGGCGTTGATGACGGCCGGATCATCGGCGACGGCCTGGTTCACATAGCGCACAGTGCCGGCCACGGGCGCCACCAGCGGTTCGACGGCCTTGGAGGACTCGAGTTCGAGGATCTCGTCGCCGGCCTCGACGCGGGTGCCCGGCTCGGGCAGGTCGACGAACACAAGGTCGCCGAGTTGGCCGGCCGCGTATTCGGTGATGCCGATCATCGCCGGGCTCACGGAGGCATCGACCCAGACATGCTCCTCGGAATACTCGAGGTGTTCGGGGACGTCGAGGGAGGCGGGCTTGGTATTCGTGTCTTCGCTCATGCCACCACCTTAGCGCATGGACATCACCGTTTGTTCACAATTGGAGGCGAGATCCTTCGACTTCGCCCTGCGGACTGCGCTCAGGATGACAGCTATAGTTCGCGCCCGAGCCATTCCTCGATCATGTAGCGGGCGATCGTGGCCTTGCCCGGGGCGACCATGCGCCCGGAGACCAGTTCGGCGGTGTATTCGTCGCGGGTAACCCAGCGGGCGGTCGCGGTCTCCTCGCCGTCCACCCGCACCTCGTCGGTCAGCGCCTGCGCCTTGAAGGCCACCATCAGCGAGGCCGGATAAGGCCAGGGCTGGGAGCCGAGATAGCGCACCTCGCCCAGTTCGATGCCGGTTTCCTCGCGCGTTTCGCGGCGCACCGCATGCTCGAGGTTTTCGCCGGCCTCGACGAAACCGGCCGACACCGAGTAGAGCCGGGCGTCCTTCCACGCGCGGTTGTGTTGGAGCAGCAGACGGTCCTGGGCGTCGACGACGGCGGTGATCACGGCCGGTTCGACGCGGGGGAAGAGCATGCGACGGCCATCCGCCTCGCTGGTGCAACGCTGGGCCCAGCCTGCGAGCGCCGTCTCGACGGGCGCGCCGCAGACGGGGCAATGCCGCTGGCGGCTGTGCCAGATGCTCAAGGAGACGGCGGTGGTGGCCTGCCCCGCCTCACGGGCCGAGGCATGCGGGGCGAAGCCGCGCAGATCGGCCCAGTCGAAGCGGTCGACGGCCTGGCGCAGCACGCCCGGAGCCCCGGCCGCCGCACCCGCCGCATCATCGAACGCATCGCCGAAGGCATCGTCGGCATGCGCACCGGCGGAATCGGGCACGCCGCCGAGCGCCCCATCCACCGTGCCGGCATCCTCATGGCCGGCCACGCCACGCCCCGGCCCCGCCACGGCGTCGAGGCGGGTGATGTCGATGGCGACGACATGCTCGCGGCGGATGCCGCCATAGGAGCCCAGATACATGGCCACCGCGCCCGGATGCTTCTTGAGCTCGTCGGCCAGATAGGCGCCGGGCAACGTGGCGAGGCGGATCCTCGCGTTCTCATAGTCAACGAGTTCGCCCTGCCCGCGCGGCACGGCCAGCAGCCCGTCCTTGACGAGCATGACCTTGGTGCTGGGGTCGGAGAGCAACGATTCGATGAGTCCGCTTTCGCCGCGGCGGTCGACCTCGTAATCGATATCGCCTTGGGCCAGGGGCAGGAACGGCAGCGCGCGTGTCAGTGACAGCGGGGAGAACATGGGCATGGAATCGGCTTCCTTGAGATTATTGCGACGTATGATTGCGATTGGTTATGGATATGGTCAGCGGCCCTGCGCGACGCGGCGCACCAGGTCGAGCAGCGCGCGGGCGACGATATCGGGATGTTCGACGGCGCTGAAATGCCCGCAGTCCTCGATGGCCGTGAAGCTGGCGTTGTCGCCGATGCGTTCGGCCAAAGGCCGCAGCACCTCCGGATTGCTGGAGGGGTCGAGCGTGCCGGAGACGACGGCCGCCGGCACGTCGATGGAAGCGGGCACGGCGGACAGATCGGGCCGCCCGAAGGTCATGCGCTGGCGCCAGGCGCAGCCGGACGGGCTCTGCTCCATGATCCACATGGTCATGCGGTCGATGAAGGCCTGGCCGCGCTTGACGGTCGAGTCGCCGTCGGAGGGCTGGGCGAAATGCATCACCGGTTCGAGCGAGCCGGTGGCTTCGAGCGCGTCGGACACCTGGAGCCGGGCGGCGCCGCCCACGCCGTCGGAGCAGGCCATCGTGTCGAACAGGCCAATGCCGGCGACGGCCTCGGGGTGCAGACGCCACAGATCGGCGACCAGATATCCGCCCATCGACAGGCCCGCCCAGATCGCCCGGTCGTATCCGGCCGATTTCATCAGCGCCACATACGCCTCGACCATGCGGTCAAGCGCCTCGGAATACGAGCCGTCGTCAGACTGCGGACCGGATTCCTCGTCGGAGGGCACCGGGGACAGGCCGGAGCCCGGCATATCGGGGGCCCAGATCGGGAAGTGGGGCGCGACCCCCATCGACTCGGCCTGCGCGACGACCTGCTCGGCGCAGTCCCGCCACATGCGCCCATCGACCGGGAAGGCGTTGACCAGTATCAGCGGCGTGCCCGTCCCCTCGCGCAGCACACGATTATGGATCCTCATATCTATTCCTTTCCTACAGCCCCAGCCATTCGAGCGCGCGGCGCACGATGCGCCCATGCCCCGGATGCATCTGAGCGACGAAGGCCTCGATCGTCGCGTCATGCGGGTCGATCCATTCGACGTCCAGCGTCTCGTCGGCCGGCTTGCAATCGCCGGCGATCGGAACCACATAGCACAGCGCGATCGCATGCTGGCGCGCATCATAGAATTCGCTGACGCCCGGGGTCGGGAAGAACTCGGCCACGGTGAACGGCTGCAGGGAGACCGGCAGCATCGGCAAGGCGATGTCGCCCAGATCCTTGGAGACGTTGCGGGCGATGGCCTCGCGCAAGGTCTCGTGGAACAGCACTCGCCCGGAGATCAGCTCGCGTTCGACCGACCCGTCGTCGGTGACGCGCAGCAGCGATCCCACGCGCGTGACGCGCCCCAGATCGTCGGTGCGCACCGGCACGGCAACCACATAGGCCATCGGCAGCTGGCCGCGGGCACGCGTGATGTCGGCGGGGTCGAGCCATCCGGGCGGATTGCCGTGGCCGGAGCCGCGTATGAAATCCTCCGGCGTGACATGGTCGAACTCGCCGCGCGCACGTCCCGCGTCGAAATCATCGTCGTCGGGCACCTCGTCGTTCATCACTGGCATGCTCCCATTATCGCGCGGCCCCATGCCCGCGGCGATTCGCCGGCGGCGGAAGCGTTGTTGGCGGGTGCTGGTTTGCTGGAGGCAGGTGGGCGCGGGAAGCGCCCGGCGACCCGACGGGGCGCATCGCAGACATAAGGAGAGCACCATGGCGACGCAGGCCATCTCATCCGCGCAATTCGAACAGACCATCACCGGCAACGACATCGTGTTCGTGGACTTCTGGGCCACGTGGTGCGGTCCGTGCCGCGCCTTCGGACCGATTTTCGAGGCGGCCAGCGAAGCCAATCCCGACATCGCCTTCGCAAAGGTCGACATCGACCAGAACCCGGACCTCGCCACGGCGGCCGGCGTGCAGGCGGTGCCCACGCTGATGATCGTCAAGCAGGGGCAGGTGATCTTCCAGCAGGCGGGCGCGCTGCGCGCCGAGGATCTCGACGACCTGATCGGCCAGGCGAGGAAGCTCGATCTGTCCGCGGCGGCGGGCGGGAACGGGGCCGGCACGGCCGAGTGACGCCCCTCGCCCCTGTCGGGGCAAGGCCAGTCGCAGGGCATGGCATCCGAGCCATGCCCTGCGCTACCATATGTGGGTAGTGTGTCATCGTCGAATCGTCGACAGGAAGCGAGTCGAATGGCGAACCATCGCAGGAACACCCCCACGCTGAAATCGCTGAGCAAGCGCCAATGGGCGAAATTCGCGGCCATCGTGGCCACCGTGGGCATGCTGGGGGCCGCGGGCGCCGTCTCCGCGAATTATTACCACACCGACGGCGGGGCCTCCGCGCCGCGTGTGACGGCATTCTCAGCCACCGATCCCGAGGGCGTGGCCGCCTCCCGTGGCGAGTTCCGCGACGGCGCGAACGCCATGGATGCGAACACCACCTATGTGACCGTGAAGATCAACGGCAAATCGCGCGTCGTGCTCGGCGAGAAGCGGGACCTGACCACGGTCAAGGCCGTGCTCGACGCGGGCAACATCACACTCGAACCGGACGACACGGTCTCCCCCGCGCTTGACAAGAAGGTGAGCGAATCGACCGTCATCACGATCGAGCGCGCGAACACCAAGGCCGAGACCAGCGAAAGCGCCATCCCCTTCAACACGGTGAGGAAGGAGACCGCCGACCTGCCTCAAGGCACCGAGAAGGTCGAAACCGAGGGCAAGGAAGGCGTGATGGAAAGCACCAGCCTCGTCACGCGCGCCGGCGGCAAGGTCGTCTCCTCCAATGTCTTCGCCGCCTATGTCAAGGAGGCGCCGACCGACAAGGTGGTGCTCGTCGGCATCGGCTCGGCCTCGTCGTCGACCGGTTCGACCGGCTCGTCCTCCGGATCCTCGCCTTCGATCGGCGTGACCGTGCCCGCCAGCGAGATGCAGCAGTGGGCGCACGACTATCTGATTTCGAACGGATACACCGAGGCCGATTTCTCCGCCGCCGTCTACATCATCAACCACGAGTCCGGCTGGAATCCGCAGGCCACCAACCCCTCGTCGGGCGCCTACGGCATCGCCCAGGCGTTGCCCGGTTCCAAGATGGCCTCCGCCGGCGCGGATTGGCAGACCAACTACCAGACCCAGTTCAAGTGGTTCCTCGGCTATTGCAACGACCGCTACGGCTCGCTGTCCGGCGCCTATAATTTCTGGGTCGCCAACCACTGGTACTGATCCCGGCGTGCGTCGCGCACGTCGCATACGATGCGTTTCCGGACCCCGCCCTCACGGCGGGGTCCGTGCGTTTCGGCGCTCATATCGGCTCTTCCGCACCATATCCCGGGGTTCTTTCCATTGGATTGGTACCGCGGTGAGCGTAAAGTAGTGTGGTTACTTTTATGCGCGAAACGCAGTTCGGGAAGGCAGCGGAAAGTGCACAATACTGCAAGTACACCATGGGAACGGATGTCGCGGGCCCTCACCCCCGAGGAATCATATCGGAACGGCAGGCTCACGCACGCCGCCTTCGTATCCATCGCGATCCTGACCTTCATCACCTTCGTCGGCAACTTCACCCAGTTGCAGTTGTCGGCGGCGCTGCCGACCATCGTCGCGGATTTCGGCATCTCGGTGACCACCGCGCAATGGCTCACCTCGATCTTCCAGCTGGTCATGGGCGTGATGGTGCCGCTGACGGCCTTCCTGACGCGCCGCTTCTCCACCCGGCAGATCGTCATCGTCTCGATGGCGGTGTTCACGATCGGCTCGGTGTTCGCCTGGCTGGGCTCCACCTTCGTGCTGGTGCTGTTCGGGCGTCTGCTCGAGGCGATCGGCACCGGCGTGATGTGGCCGGTGTTGCAGATCACCGTGTTCAACATCTATCCCCTGTCGCGCCGCGGCGTCGCGATGGGCACCGTCGGCATGGCGATGAGCGTGGCCCCGGCCATCGGCCCGACCCTGGGCGGCCTGCAGACCGACGCGAACGGCTGGCGTTCGATCTTCCTCACGCTGACGATCCTCGGCGCGGCCTCGCTGCTGCTGGCCGTGTTCGCGCTGCGCAACTTCGGCGAATCCGACAAGCAGGCCAAGGCCGATTTCTTCTCCGTGGCGCTGTCGGTGTTCGGCTTCGGCGGGCTCATGTTCGGCTTCACCAACATCGAGTCCTATCCCTTCTCCAATCCGCTGGTGTGGGCGCCGCTGGTTGTCGGCATCGCGGGCATCGCTTGGTTCGTGCTGCGCCAGACGCGCCGCCGCCGCGCCATCGAAGCCGGCGAGCCGGGCGCCAAGGAGCCTCTGCTCGACCTGTCCGTGCTGCGCAACCGCTCCTTCACCATCGGTTCGATCACGGCCGCGATGTCGTTCTTCGCGTTCAGCTCGATCATGGTCATCATGCCGCTCTACATCCAGGACGACCGCGGATACTCGGCCACGATCTCCGGTCTGGTCATGCTGCCGGGCGCCATCGGCCAGTGCATCTCGCAGTTCTTCGGCGGCCGGGCGCTCGACCGCTTCGGCGCGCGCCCCGTGGCGCTGACCGGCACCATCGTGCTGCTCGTCGGCACAATCGGCATGTCGCTGATCGGCCCGCACACCTGGATCTGGTGGGTGTCGATCTGCCAGTTCGTGCGCCAGATCGGCATGGGCTTCATCATCATGCCGGTGACCACATGGTCGCTCAACTGCCTGGAGCCGCGCGACGTGTCGGCCGGTTCCGCCGTGACCAACACGATGCGCCAGATCGCCGGCGCGATGGGAGCCCCGCTGCTGGTCGTCATCATGGAATCGCTTGCCGCGTGGCGCTCCTCGGCCCTCGGCGGCGGGCAGTCGGCCGCGATCGCCGGCTCGATCTTCGGCATCCAATGGGTGCTGAGGCTCAGCTCCTTCATCGTCTTCCTGATGCTGATCCTCGTGTTCTTCGGCGTCAAGGGCGAGGGCGCCGGATCGACGCGCGGCCTGGCCAAGCGCGCCATCGCACGCATGCGCCACGTCGAGGTATGAGCGGCCGGCTCAGCTGACGGCGGAATCGGCTCAGTCGGCGGGAATCTCCTGCGCAGGGCAGGAGCGCAGCACCGCGCGCATCGCATCCCGCTCGCCCGTCGTGATACTCAGATCGTATTTGTCCTTGACGCCGATCTGCCGCGCCACATACTCGCAGCGATAGGCCCCGTTCGTCGGCAGCCAGTGCGCGGCCGAGGCCGAGCCCTTGTCCTGATTGGCCGGGCCGTCCACGGCCAGTAGATTGGCCATATCATTGCCGAAGCGATATCGTTCGGCCGTCGTCCAATCGCGTGCGCCGGACTGCCAGGCGTTCTCCAACGCGACCACATGGTCGATCTGCACCGCGGAGCTGGTTTGGGGCCCGCGCACGAAGTCGATGGTCTTGCCTGTGTAGGGATCGTCGAGCGTGCCCGTGGCGACCTTGCAGGAACCGGGATACTTATAGGTCACATCCTTGAGGTCACGGGCCAGGACATCCTCGCGCACATCGCAGCCATTGCCGTCGTCATCGGTCTGCCGGTATCCGAACAGATCGCGGTCATATCCCGACTTGTCGGGCCGGTCGTCGACCCGGAGCCCGGCCAGCACGTCGGCGGCCGGTCCGGTGGCCGTGTATTCGCCGGTCGCCTTGCCGACGGTGGGGCTCATTCTGGGCAGCACCACGCCGACGGTGACGCCGACGACGACGGCCAGCACCGCCAGGATCAGCAGACGCTCAAGCGGGCTTGTGCCGGAGAAACGGCGGCGGCGGAAACGATTGCGTTGGGACATGGTTTCGTTACGAGGGGTCAGGTTCTGTCACAAGGAGAGCTCCGCCGGCACGGAAGCCCACAGGGCTTCCTCTTCGGCCGGCTCGCGCGTGAGGCTGCCAAGCGGCCTCACGCATAAGTAAACGTGAGCGGATCGTGACCCGCGCGGGTGGGGCCGTCGAGTTCATCGATGGCCGCGTGCTCGTCGGCGGTGAACGAGAATCCGAAGAGATCGAGGTTCTCGCGCTGCCGTGCGGCATGCACCGACTTGGGGATGATGATCGTGCCGTTCTCGATATGCCAGCGCAGAATCGCCTGGGCCGGGCTGACGCCATGCGCGGCGGCGATGCGTTCGATCGCGCCGTCCCCGGCGTCGAGGTCGGCGCCACGCGCCATCGGCGAATACGCCTCGACCGCGATGCCGTGCGCCTTGCAGAAATCGACGACCTCGCGCTGCTGCCAGGTCGGATGCAGTTCGATCTGGTTGACGGCCGGCCATTCGCCGGTCTCCTCATGCAGACGCTCGAGATGCTCGGGCAGGAAATTGCACACGCCCAGCGTCCTGGCGCGCCCCTCCTCGCGCAGGCGCACGAAGGCCTTCCAAGTCTCGCCGCTGCGCCAGTCGAAGGGCGTCGGCCAGTGCAGCATATACATATCCACGTAGTCGAGGCGCAGCAGGCCGAGCTGGCGGTCGAAGGCCTTGAGCGCGCTGTCATATCCCTGCTCGGAATCGCGCAGCTTCGTCGTCACCCACAGGCTTTCGCGAGCCGCCCCGCGGTTGAATCCGGTGGCTTCGAGCGCGCGGCCCACGCCGCCCTCGTTGTTGTATCCGGCGGCGCCGTCGATATGCCGGTATCCGGCCTCGAGCGCGCTTTCGACGACCGGAGCCACGCCCTCGTCGTCGATGCGCAGCACGCCCAGTCCGACCTGCGGAATGGCGCGTCCGTCGTGAAGTGCGATGTCCGGCACCTGGGCCGGGTTCGAAATGCCATTGGTCATACCCATGTATCCTAGTCGCCGGCGGGCGCCGGCGGCCGTCGTAACACAACCGTGAGTGTCGAACGCCTGTCGAACGCTATGATGGTGACGATTCCCCGTTGATGCGTTTGAGAGGAAGAGCATATGGCGGGACTGTTTCATGCTGTGTCGAAACAGCACAACCCATTGGGAACCCTCGTGCGCGTCCGCGGCACGGGCCGATACACCTTCGGACTGGCCCTGAGCGCCGGATTGGCGGGCCTGCTGTATGGATACGACACCGTCTCGATATCCGGCGCCATCGATTTCCTGACGGAGCGATATGCGCTCGGCCCCACGATGGAGGGCACGATCATATCCTCGGTGATGTTCGGCGGCGTCATCGGCGCCATGTTCGCCGGCTTCCTGTCCGATCGCTTCGGACGGCGGCGCATCCTCATGGCCGGCGCGGCGTTCTTCTTCTTCGCCGCGATCCTGAGCGCCCTGACCTTCTCCCCGTTCCAGCTCATCGCCACGCGCACGGTCGGAGGCGTCGGCATCGGCCTGACCGCCGCGCTGGCCGTCGCCTACATCACGGAATCGGCGCCGACGCATATCCGCGGCACGCTCGCGTTCTCATATCAGATGCTGGCGATCTGCGGCATCTTCCTGACCAATGTCATCAACTATGTCATCGCCTCGTATGGCTCGCCGCAGTGGGACGTCGCGATCGGATGGCGCTGGATGCTCGGCATCGGCGCGCTGCCGGCGGCCGTGTTCTTCCTCGCGATGCTCAGGGCTCCGGAAAGTCCGCGGTTCCTGATCCAATCCGGGCGCGCGGACGAAGGCTTCCGCGTGCTCGAGCACATCTCCGGCACCGACAAGGCACGCGAGATGGCCGACGAGATCCAGGACACGATCGGCCGCGAACGCGAGCTGGACGCGAGATTCGCCGACTTGTTTCGCCCGGGCCTGCGCAAGGCGCTGGTCATCGGCGTGTTCCTCGCCGTGTTCAACCAGGCGATCGGCATGAACGTCATCTCGTACTACGGCCCGGTGATGTTCAAAGACCTGGGCTTCGGCGATGACACGGAGTTCCTCGCCTCCGCGGCGGTCGGCGGCGTCGAGCTGACGGCCACGGTCGTGGGCATGTATCTGATCGACGCGGTGGGGCGCAAGCGCCTGATGGCGATTGGCGCGGCGCTGATGACGCTGTTCGCGCTGGCGATCAGCTGGAGCTACGCGGTGGGCTCGTCGCTGTCCTCGCTGGTCTTCGTCATGCTGTTCACCGCGGCCTTCGCGTTCTCGATGGGCCCGATTCCGTGGATCGTGATCCCGGAGCTGTTCCCGACGTTCCTGCGCGGGCGCGCGGTCGGCATATGCACGGGCTTCCTGCTGGCGACGAACTGGGCGATCGGCCAGTTCACGCCCATGATGTTCCGCGACCTGGGCGGCCTGGGCACCTTCCTGGCCTTCGCCGGACTCGACGCGCTGTGCCTGGCGGGCGTGCTGGTCCTGGTGCCCGAGACGATGGACCGCACTCTTGAGGACATCGAGCGCGACTGGCAGCCCAAGACGCCGCTCGCCTCGGCGCGCATCGCGCTCGGCCTGGCCAATTCGCGCATCCGCCGGGCCGAGTCGACGCTGGCGCGCGTGGAGAACGAGCGCATGCAGGCGATGGGCGTCATCGAACAGGCCGAGCGCGACCGGCTCAACGCGCAGAAGGAGCTGTTCCGACTGGAAAACGAGGAACGCGAGCGCATCGAGCGTCAAGAGCGTGAGGCTCGGGCGCGGGCCGCGGCCAAGGAGGCCAAGGAACGCGCGAAGGCCGCGGCGAAGGACGCGAAAAACGTCGCCGCGGCACCGGATGCGCCGGCGATGCCGGCCGCATCTGCCGCATCTGCCGCATCGGCGGCGGAGGCGTCTCCGGATGCCAATGACGGCGCAGCTTCCGAAAGCTCAACGCGAACCATTGCCCGACATATCGAACGATCCGGTGAGCAAAAAGCCCCGGAGCCCACACGCCATATGGTGTCGGAGCAGTCTCCGACCACTGACGAGGATGACTCCGACGCCGCCGAAGAGAGCTTCTCCCCCAAACGTGATGTGCGCGACCTGCACGAGATCATCGAACAGGCCAAGCGCGACGCCGAGGCCGAGGAGCAACGCGAAAACGCCGCCATCGACAGCGCCCTGGACTCGCTCGACGACCTTATCGGCAAGTAGGTCATTGCCAGTCGTGCCGTAGGCAACCGCTGCGACCTGCGACGTTCGGCATAACCTTCCAAGACACACAGACTGTCCAAGACCGCCATGTCAGAAATGCCGCCGATATGCGAACGGGTTCGTTCGCCTCGGCCGAAAACCGGGGCGAACGAACCCGCTTGTGTATATAGAAATATCCGAGCTATCCGAGAATCGCGTCGGTGTCGGTGACGGTGACCAGCGGCGCGAACCCGGCCATCACCTCGAGCGCACGGCGATGGTTCTCCGGCGAGCTGCCCGCGCAGGCGTCGGCCGCCACTTGCACGCTCACGCCCGCGTCGGCCGCGGCCAGCACGGTGTTGAGCACGCAGCAATCGGTGGCCACGCCGCACACGGTGATGTGCTTCGAGCCGCCGATGGCGCGCGCCAGATCCTCGCCCCACTTGCCGAAGGTGTCGCAGGTGACGACCGGATGCCCCTCGGCGAAGGCCGCCGTGTCCTCGGTGAGGTCATACATCGGGTCATCCGCGGACACCAGGAACTGCGGCCAGTCCTGGAAATACGCCACCCAGGCGTCGCGCGCCTCGGCGGGCGCGACATAGCGCGTGTGGACCACGCGGTCGCCGAAGGCCCTGACCAGACGCCCGTAGGCCGCGTCGGTGTCGTGGAAGCTGCCGTCCGGGCACGCCCAGTCGGACCAGTCGGATTCGGCGAACACCTTCTGCCGGTCGATGACGACCAGCCATTCGTCGTTGGCGATCATATTCGATTCCTTTCTGGAATATCGGTTCCGCTCAGTCCTGCGCGCCCTCGACGGACTCCTGGCGGCGGATGTCGCCGCGCTGCAGGATCAGCGCGCCGAGGAATCCGATGAGCAGCGCCACGATGACGCCGAGGTTGGCGGAGGCCCAGTTGCCGTCCTTGCCGCCGATCAGGCCGAGGAAGTAGCCCTGCCATTCGAGCCAGCTGGCGGCGGTGTTGACCACCAGGCCCCAGCCGACGATGGTGCCGACCGCGAGGATGACGAAGGACTTGACGTTCCACGCGCCGTAGCGGCCCGAGGCATCGTAGAGGTCGTGCGTGTCGTAGTCCTGCCTGCGCATCAGCACATCGGCCACGAACATGCCGGCCCACACGGCCATCGGCACGCCCAGCGTGATGAGGAAGCCCTGGAACGGCCCGATGAAGGTGTCGGAGAAGAAGGTGACGTAAACGACGCCGAGCATCGTCAGCACTGCGGCCAGGCCGGCGGCGATGGTGCGCGGCAGCTTGATGCCGAAGCTCAGCAGCGCCAGGCCGTTGGAATAGTTATCCATGATCGCGCCCGACATCAGGCCGAGCACGGCCACGATCGTGAACGGCACGAGATACCAGGTCGGCAGGATGGAGGCCATCGCGCCGATCGGGTCAAGGCCCACTGCCTCGGAGAGCTTCGGATCGGAGACGGCCAGCAGCAGGCCGTAGCCGATGAGCAGTACATTGCCGATGGAGGCGCCGAAGGTCGACCAGAAGACGATGCCGGCGTTGGAGGACTTGCGAGGCAGATAGCGCGAATAGTCGGCGGCGATGTTCACCCAGCCCAGGCCGAAGCCGGTCATCACGAAGAAGCAGGCGCCGAGCACGCTCGGCAGCGGGCCGTTGGCGGCCGATCCGATGGCGGAGAAGTCGATATGCGACCATCCGAGGATGAAGAAGCCGACCGTCACGATGCCGGTGACGACGGTGATGACCTGCTGGCACTTCATGATGAGGTCATACCCGAAGATGCTCGCGACGACCACAAGGCCGACGATGAGCACGGTGGAGAAGATGCGCGGGCCAGTGCCGGAGCCGAGGCCGAGACGCTCGATGGTGGACGACATGGCCAGCACGGCCGTGGGTGGTCAGGGAGATGCCCCAGCCGAGCGTGGCGATCCAGCTCAGCACGCTGGGGACCTTCGCGCCCTCGACGCCGAAGGTGGCGCGGGTGAGCACCATGGTCGGCGCGTTGCCGCGTTTGCCGGCGATCGAAACGACTCCGACGAGCAGGAAGGAGACGACCACGCCGACGATGGTGGCGAGGGTCGCCTGCCAGAAGGAGATGCCGAATCCCAGCGCCCACGCGCCATAGGACATCGCCAGCATCGAGATATTGGCGGCGAACCATGGCCAGAACAGGCTGCTCGGTTTGCCCTTGCGTTCCTCCTCGGAGATGATGTCGATGCCTTGCTCCTCCACGGCAAGGCCGGTGTTCTGTTCGTTGCTCATTGCTCTACTCCTTTCATGGGCTGAACAGTACCGCACAATTGCTGGGCCTCGAAGCGCGTCGGGCATGTCGCCGGTCCGCGCCGGGTGACGGCGATGGATGCCGCCGCATTGGCCAATGACGTCGCGTCCACGAGCATGGCGCCGCGGGCCAGTTCGGCGCACAGCACGCCGGCATGGCAGTCGCCCGCGCCGTTGGTGTCCACGGGGCGCACGGGGAAGCCGGCGACCGGCACCGGCGTCGCGTCGGGTTCCGGCACAACCCATGCGCCGGCCGCGCCCATACGCACGATAAGCGGTGCGCCGAGCGCCGCCGCAAGCCGCGCCACGAAGATTGCGTCGATGGGCGCATCATCCGCCGGCCCGCCATCCGCTGCTTTCAGACCGAGACGCGCGGCCAGAAGCCCCGCCTCGCGTTCATTGCACGACCAGATCGGCCGATATGCCAGCAGGCGCGCGAAATGCCCGCCGTCCACCTGCGCGATCACCGGCGAGGGGTCGAAGACGGCTTTGAAATCACGTTCCCGCGTGCGCTCCAGGAAGGCGGCAAGCGCATCGGCGGTGCGGTGGACCAGCGTGTATCCGCTCAGGTGCACGACATCGCCGGCAGCGGGCCGCACGCCATCGAAGGCGTGCGCGTCACCCATGGCCTCGGCCCCGCGCATGGAGACGAAGGTGCGTTCGCCGTCCCCATCGGTCAGCGCCACGCAAAAGCCGGTGTCATGGGCCGGATCGGTCGCACCGATATGGTCGATGCCGTCGTCGGCGAGCGCCGCGGCGACCAGATTGCCCCATGCGCCTGTGCCGACGATGCCGCCATGCGCCGCCGGCACGCCCATGCGCCGCACGGCGTGCAGCGTGTTGAAACTCGCGCCCACGCAGGTGTCCGTGGCATCGGCGAAGACGTCCTCGCCGGCGTTGGGCACGCGCGGCACACGCATCGTCAGATCAACGATGACCTGCCCCAGCGAGACGACGGTTCCGACCGTTCCTGTGTCTTCGGTGTTCCCGGCGTTTCCGGCGCTCATCGCCTATCACCGCCCTGCGCACGCAACGCGCACAGCCCGCGCGCCGTCGATTCCGGATCCAGTCCGTTGTCTTCGCGCAGCTGGCGGACCACCTGGTCCGCGATGCCGGCGTCGAAGGCCTCCACCCCGCGCCAAGCCCCGAGGATCGCGCCGGCCATGGCGGCCATCGTGTCGGTGTCCCCGCCGATCGAAGCGGCGAAGCACAGGGCGTGCGTGGGATCGTCGGCGAAGCGCCGCGCGATGGCGAAGGCGGAGGGCACCGATTCATTGGCCTCGACGCTGGTGCCGACTTCGAAACGCAGCACGCGGGCGAACTCCTCCTCGTCGGCATCGCGCCCCGCATGCGAAGTCCAATCCAGCAGCCGTTCGGTGCGCGTCAGCACCGAGGCCTTGGCGGACCAGTTGCCCTGCGCGGGATGCGCCGCGACGAATGCCACGGCTTCCCTCAGCGGGTCATCCGATCCCTCGATCGCAGAGCTCACGGCGGCTGTCACCAGGGTCGTCGCCTCGATGCCCTGCACGGTGTTGTGGGTGACCACGCAGGAGCGGCGAGCCTCCTCGGCAAGCCGCGCGCCGGGAGCGAAGGCGATGCCGACGGGCGCGGCGCGCATGGCCCCGCCGTTGGTGGTGCCGAAGCGCCCGGTCAATTCGGGATCGACGCCTTCGGCGAGGGCGTGCAGCGCGGCCTTCGTGGAGGGACCGAGCAGGTCCAAGGACCCCTTGGCCCGCATCATGTCCTCCCACTCCAGCAGATCGCGGGCATAGGCGTCGTTGTCCAGTTCCCCGCCGTCGGCGATGAGCCGGGCGGCGAGCAGGAAGGCCTGCTCGGTGTCGTCGGTGACCGCGCCCGCCTTCATATTCGGCGCGATTGGCTGCTCCGCGCATGCATCGACCAAACCGGTGACCGGCCAGCCATAGTGGCGTTCGATGTCGTCGGGCGACATGCTCTGCGTGGGCATGCCAAGCGCGTCGCCGACCGCCAGTCCGATCAGCGCTCCGACGCCGCGCTCTTCGATACTCAGTTCATCGGCCATATTCGCTCCTTTCCGTTCCTGTGGCGATATGCACGGTGAAGTGGCTGGGGTCGAGGAAGGAGCGCACATATTCGACCAGCTCGTCGTCGCCGTCGAAATCGCGCCGCTCCGACACCAGGAACACGGCGTCCGGCGATTTCTCGAGGATGTCGGCCGCCGGCCCAAGCCGATCCGCCGAAACATCCACGCTGCCATGCGAAGGGCGCAGTCCGGCGGCGGCCATGGTCTTCGATATGGAGCCGCCGACCAGACCGCCGGCATGGTCGATCACCCCCATCAGTTTCGGCGTCGCCGGCAGATACGAGATCTCATAGGACACCGGCGTGATGCGGAATCTGCGGCGCCGCTCGATGCGATAGAAGCGCTCCGCCTCGCAATCGTCGGCCAATGCCTCCGGTCGGTCGACAAGCGCGATCGACAGCGTTTCCGCGACGGTGGGCGTGCCGGAGCGCAGCATGGCGGTGCCCCAGCCGGCGGCGCCGGTCAGGTCGGAGCCGTGGAAGGCCACATAACTGCCCGAGCCCATGCGGGTTTCGATCAGCCTGGCCTGTTTGAGCAGGCCGAGCGCGCGGCGCACGGTGCCGCGGGACACTTGGTATTCCTCGGCGAGCTTCGCCTCGGAATCTATCTTGTCGCCGGGTTTGAGCGTGCCATCCTTGATCTTGGCCGCGATGGACGCCTCGAGATGCTCGGTGCGCGTGTATCCAGTCATATTCGGCCTCTCTGTCGAACGATTCCTCCGTCGGAATCTTTATACAGGATAGCACAGGTTTATACAGGCTGCGGACACCTTCGACGAATGCAGCGGCCGAAACAAAGAAGCCACACCGAACACGGTGTGGCTTCATATGGCGGATAGGGCGGGATTCGAACCCGCGGAAGGTCGCCCTTCAACGGTTTTCAAGACCGTCTCCTTAGACCGCTCGGACACCTATCCATTGTGTGCGCACGAAGCGCACATTGGGTTATTCTAACGCACCACCGGCTTGTGTGGTGGTTGCATTTTGTCATAAGGATGGCTCCGCCGGCACGGGAGTCCACAGGACTCCCTCTTCGGCCGGCTCGCGAGGCGTGAGGATTGGGTCACGCTTCCCACTTCGTCGGCTCGATGACTTCCTTGCCACCCATGTAGGGACGCATGGCCTTCGGGATGTCGATGGAACCATCAGCGTGCTGGTGGTTCTCGAGGATCGCGACGAGCCAACGGGTGGTGGCCAGCGTGCCGTTCAGCGTCGAGACCGGGCGGGTGCCGCCGTCGGCGATCTTCTCGCGGATGTTGAGGCGGCGCGCCTGGTATTCGGTGCAGTTCGAGGTGGAGGTCAGCTCGCGGTAGCGGCCCTGCGTCGGCACCCACGCCTCGCAGTCGAACTTGCGCGCGGCGGAGGAGCCGAGGTCGCCGGCGGCCGTGTCGATGATGCGGTAGGGCACCTCGACCTTGGCCAGCATCTCCTGCTCCATGCCCAGCAGATGCTCGTGCTCCTTGTAGGAGTCCTCCTGCTTGGCGTAGACGAACATCTCCACCTTGTCGAACTGGTGCACGCGGATGATACCGGTGGTGTCCTTGCCCGCGGCGCCGGCCTCGCGGCGATAGCAGGAGGACCAGCCGCAGTAGCGCAGCGGGCCATTGGACAGGTCGAGGATCTCGTTCTCATGCATGCCGGCGAGCGCCACCTCGGAGGTGCCGACCAGATACTGGTCGTCGGGCTCGCGCAGGCGGTAGATCTCATCGGCGTGGGCGTTGAGGAAGCCGGTGCCGGCCATGACCTCGGGGCGCACCAGCGTCGGGGTGATCGCCAGCGTGAAGCCATGCTCCTCGGCCTGGTCGACGGCCATGGTGAGCATCGCGATCTGCATGCGCGCCACCGCGCCCCTGAGGAAGTAGAAGCGGGAGCCGCCGACCTTGGCGCCGCGGCGCGTGTCGATGCCGGCCACACCGGTGCCGAGGGTCATATGGTCCTTCGGCTCGAAGCCCTCGGCCGCGAAATCACGCGGCGTGCCGACCTTCTTGACGACGACGTAATCGTCCTCGCCGCCTTCCGGCGCCTCGGGCTCGACGATATTCGACAGCTTCCACATGGCGGTGGTGTATTCCGCGGAGGCTGCGTCGGCGGCGGCCTTGTATTCGCCGACCTTGGCCGACAGTTCCTTGGTTTCGGCGATCAGAGCGGCCTTCTCGTCGCCGGAGGCGGCGGCGACCTTCTTGCCGACCTCCTTCTGCTGGGCGCGGGCGGCCTCGAATGCCTTGAGGGCGGTGCGGCGGGCCTCGTCCGAGGAAAGCACCTCGTCGACGAGCTCGACGGATTCGCCGCGCTTGCGCTGGGATTCCTTGACGATATCGGCGTGTTCGCGAATGAATTGGATATCAAGCATGGGTCAAGACTATCCCCGAAAGCCGACGAGCGCGCGCTTCGGGGCCCCTCCCGTTCCGATATCCGGCTGCCCGTCCGCGCATTCCCATCCGGCGGCATCCGGACCCCTGGCTCCCGGCGTCGCGCGGCCATCGCCGGCCGTTCGCCGACGTCTGTCAGCTATCGTGCAGGAATCGCGCGGATATCCCGGCGCCCCGGCCCCCGCGCGCCCGTCGGCATACACAATGGGGAGCATGCCCCAAGCCCTTGCCGTCACACTGATCGTCTTCGCCTCGCTGACCGCGGCCGCCCTGCTGATCGCCGCCGCCGTGCTCGGCGTGCGCGCCGTCCGCCGCCGCCGGCTGGCCGAGGCTCTGCACCGGCGCAACGAGGACCAGGTGCGCTATGCCTTCATCGTCAACCCCTCCAAGCCGCAGGCCGCGCAGCAGCGCCTGCACATCGAGGAGTTCTGCCATGCGAAGGGCTTGGACGATCTGATCTTCATCGACACGCAGCTCGACAAGGATGGCCGCGCCTGCGCCCTCGAGGCGCTTGACAAAGGCGCGCAGGTAATCGTGGCCGTGGGCGGCGACGGCACCGTGCGCACGGTGGCCAGCGCGCTGTCGGGCACCGGGCACGCCATGGGCATCGTGCCGATCGGCACCGGCAACCTCTTCGCCCGCAACATGGGCATCCCGGTCGACGACATCGACGCGGCGCTCACCGTCGCCACCTCGCACGGCTCGCGGCATGTGGACGTGGGCCGCCTGACGATCCTCGACCGCGAGAGCGAGGACCACGGCCACGCCTTCCTCATCATCGCCGGCGTGGGCTTCGACGCGAAGATGATCGACGACACCGATCCGGAGCTCAAGAAGAACCTCAGCTGGCTGGCGTATTTCGTGGGCGGGGTCAAGAACCTGTTCGCGCCGAAATACCGCGGCGATGTGACGATCTCCAGCGCCGACGGCTCCACGCACACGACGCACGGCTTCTCCTTCCGCACGATGATGGCCGGCAACTGCGGTCAGATCCCCGGCTTCTCGCTGATGCCAAACGCGGCCTATGACGACGGCATCCTCGATTTCGAGCTCATCGACACCACGGGCGGCATCATCGGATGGGCGAATCTCTTCGGCGATGTGCTGCACCAGACGATCACCGGCAAAGCCGAGCAGAACCCGTTGTCGACCAATTCGACGATCGACCAGATCCAAGGCGTGTCGGCCGAGGTGACGCTCGAGAAGCCGGCGCCGGCGCAGGTCGACGGCGATGTGCTCGGCGAAACCGCGCACCTGCGTTTCGACGTGGAGCGCCAGTCGCTGTGCGTGCGCGTGCCCGCGGCACAGCTGGTCAACGGGAAGCCGATCGCCGGCGCGACGGCTGAATTCGCGGAGATGACCGGCATGATCGAGCCCGTTCGAGAGGTTCCCGCCGCCAACCGTGAGCGCTAACAAAACATTTGCGAACATATATCGAACACGTATTGACAGAAACTTCCATCCTTCGGCTTTCAGCGGCTATAATGGGGCGGCATGGTAGCAAACAATGCGGGCATGCCCGCCACCCCAGCAGATCTGATCAACGTCGACGAAGTCATCGGCAAGTACTATGACGTCGTCCCCGACCCCTCCGTCCCCGAGCAGCGCGTCATCTTCGGCACCTCCGGACACCGCGGCTCGTCCCTCAAGACCTCGTTCAACGAGGCCCATATCGTCGCCATCTCCCAGGCCATCGCGGAATACCGCAAGAAGGCCGGCGTCACCGGACCGCTCTACATCGGCCGCGACACCCACGCCCTGTCGGAGCCGGCCGAGAAGACGGCCATCGAGGTGCTCGTCGCCAACGGCGTGCATGTGCGCGTCGATTCCCGCGGAGACTTCGTGCCCACGCCCGTCATCTCGCAGGCGATCCTGACCCATAACCGCGCCGCCGACGGCACCCAGCGCTTCACCGGCGAAGGCCTGGCCGACGGCATCGTGGTGACCCCGTCCCACAACCCGCCCACCGACGGCGGCTTCAAGTACGACCCGGTCACCGGCGGCCCCGCGCCGGCCGATGTGACCGAGGCCATCGCCAGCCGCGCCAACGAACTGCTCGGCGACTACAAGTCCATCAAGCGCGTGCCCTACGAGCAGGCCATCAAGTCCGAGTTCGTGGAGGGCTTCGACTATCGCGAGCACTACGTGGACGATCTGGCGAACGTCATCGACTTCGATCTGATCCGCTCCTCCGGCGTGCGCCTGGGCATCGATCCGCTGGGCGGCGCGTCCGTGAACTACTGGCCGCTGATGAACGAGAAGTACGGCACCAACATCGGCGTGATCCGCCCCGAGGTCGACCCGACCTGGCGCTTCATGACCATCGACCACGATGGCAAGATCCGCATGGATCCCTCCTCGCCGTATGCGATGAAGGGCCTCGTGGACCAGCTCAACGCCGGTGCCTGGGACAAGTACGATCTCGTCGGCGGCACCGACCCGGATGCCGACCGCCACGGCATCGTGTGCCCGAACTGGGGCGTCATGAACCCGAACCACTACATCGCCGTGTGCGTGGAGTATCTGTTCGGCGGCGCCCGCCCGGGCTGGCCCGAGGGCACCGGCATCGGCAAGACGCTGGTCTCCTCCTCGCTGATCGACCGCGTGGCCGCCTCCATCGGCGCCAAGCTCGTCGAGGTGCCGGTCGGCTTCAAGTGGTTCGTGGACCCGCTGTTCAAGGGCGAGGTCGCCTTCGGCGGCGAGGAGAGCTCCGGCATGTCGTTCCTGCGCCGCGACGGCCGCGTGTGGACCACCGACAAGGACGGCCTGATCCCCGACCTGCTGGCCGCGGAGATCACCGCCAAGACCGGCAAGAACCCGGCCGAACTGCACAAGGACCAGGTGGCCCGCTTCGGCGAGAGCTGGTACAAGCGCGTCGACACGCCGACCACGCTGGAGCAGAAGCAGAAGTTCGCCTCGCTGTCCGGCTCCGATGTCGCCGCCTCGCAGCTGGCCGGCGAGGACATCACCGCCAAGCTGACCGAGGCGCCCGGCAACGGCGCGAAGATCGGCGGCCTCAAGGTGACGACCAAGGACAACTGGTTCGCGGCCCGTCCCTCCGGCACCGAGAACATCTACAAGGTCTACGCCGAGTCCTTCGTCTCCCCCGAGGCGCTGGACAAGGTGCTCGATGAGGCCACCGTCGTCGTGAACAAGGCCTTGGCCTGATCTGACGCCCCTCGGACTGTGGTTGCGGATTCGGCAACCGACCCAGCATCCGCCCATAGTCCCCGAACCCGGGTCCTTCCCAGCGAAGGCCCGGGTTCTTCGTTTCTCCGCATACAGCTTTTCATCGCGCAGACGCCCGCGTCTTGGCCCTCCGCAATTGCCCGTGTCTTGGCCCTCCGCCGTGTTGTCCGGATGCCACTTACCGGCGCCCGGGGAACGCCCGGGCAGGTCCTGGCGTTACATTCCTGCCACCTATAGGCGAGCAAGCAACGCCGAGGCTCCATAGCGTTACCCACGTGCCATTCACTGGCATCCGGACAACGCTGAGACGGCCCTAGGCGTTACCTATCTGCCACTGACTGGCGTGTGGGTAACGCTGACGCCTCCCAGCGTTACCCACATGCCATTTACCGGCATCGAGGCAACGCCTGGCGCGTCTTAAGCGTTACTCCGGTGCCAGTGAGTGGCGCGGCGGGCACGCTGGCGGGCTGGGTATGCTGGAACGCATGACTGACAACGAGATCGTGGTGTCGACCGACGGGTCGGCATTGGGCAATCCGAATGCTGAGCCGTCAAGCGGAGAGCCCAGTGGGCTCTCCGTAGGCGAGGGGAGCGGCTTCGCCGCGACGGGCCCGTTGGGGGTGCACAATGTCCGATGAAATAGTGGTGTCAACAGACGGATCGGCATTGGGCAACCCCAACGGGCCCATGGGCTGGGCATGGGCGGACCATGCGAAGCACACCGGCGGCACGCCCGGGCACAACCATGACGACCACGGCTATGGCGCCGGCGGCGCCACGAACGGCACCAACCAGATCGGCGAGCTGTGCGCGGTGCTCGAGGCCTTGCGTGCGCATCCGGGGCCCCAGCCGCTGCTCATCGAATCGGATTCGCAATATGCGATCAACTGCTCGACCAAGTGGGTCAGGGGCTGGAAACGCAATGGCTGGGTGAACTCGCAGAAGAAGCCGGTGAAGAACCGCGAGCTGATCGAGGCGATCGACAACGAGATCTCCTCCCGCCCCGGTCCAGTGCGCTTCCGCTGGGTCAAAGGCCATGCCGGCAACGAAGGCAACGAGCTGGTGGATGATCTGGCACGCACCTTCGCGGGCGATTGCCGCTCCGGCGCGCGCGATGGATATCTGCCGCTCGAGGGATGGCAGTCGCTGATCGCCTCGGAATACTCGGATGGCCTGGATGTGCCGCCGGATGTGCGGCTGATGCTGGATGGCGAGGCCGAGGCCGAGGCCGGAGGCGCGGTCTCCAGCACGCCCGACACGCGCGTCGACATGCCCGGCGACGCCACTGCGAAAGCGTCCGCGCCTGGAGCGCAAGCGCAGAATGCCGGCAAGCCTTCGCTTGCCGAGCTGCTCGCCGAGCCCGAGGGCGTGCCGGATTATGGCAAACCGGATACGACAGGGACGGCAGCCGACTTGCATGGCTCTTCCGCAGACGCCGCATCCGATGCCGAGGCCAATGCCGAGCCACGTACCGCCGCCGAGTCCGGCGCGGCGCAGGATTCTAAAGTCAGCGCTGGCACCGCCTCGCGGAGTCTCGAAGTCGAAACCGAGATCGAGCCGCAAAATGCCGCCGACGCCCCGCTTCCCCGTCAGGCCACGCCGGCGACTTCCTCGTCGCAGGTATCCGCGGCCTCGGCGAACGTGCTCCGCCCCTCGGGACTCACGGTTTCGGGCGCGGTGCGATTCGCCCCGGCTCCCCGGACCAGCCCGTATTTCACCGGCCAGCCAATGCATGTGCATGGATTCATCGAAGTCGACGGCCTCGTGGACGGGGACGGCAACCTCATGCTTGAGTCGGCCGGTTTCCTACGCGGCTAGAATCCGGGAGCGAACACCCGCCGCACATAAACGGACACGAATTCACAAAAACCAACACCCGCGGTAGGATAGCAGTGGTCCATCGAGTCGCCGCAGCCGATGCCATCCGGCCGGCCGGCGGCCGCACTCACCAGAAAAGGAGCAGCATGGATAAGGCACAGCAGGATGCGCTGAAGAAGGCGGCCGGCATCGAAGCCGCCAAGATGATCACGAACGGCATGGTCGCGGGCCTCGGCACCGGCTCGACCGTCCGTTTCCTCGTGGACGAGCTCGGCCGCCGCGTCAAGGAGGAGGGCCTCGAGTTCACCGGCGTCACCACCTCCCGCCGCACGCAGGAGCAGGCCGAGGGCTACGGCATCAAGATCGTGAACATCGACGACGTCGACCACATCGATCTGACCATCGACGGCGCCGATGAGGTCGACAAGGACTTCAACGGCATCAAGGGCGGCGGCGCGGCCCTGCTCTGGGAGAAGATCGTCGCCACGAACTCCGACAGGATCGTCTGGATCGTCGACGAATCCAAGATCGTGGACACCATCGGCGCCTTCCCGCTGCCTGTCGAGGTGATCCCCTTCGGCGCCGGCCAGGTCGTCAAGAAGTTCGAGGCGAAGGGCTACAAGCCCGTGCTGCGCCTCGACGCCGACGGCAAGCCCGTGCGCACCGACGAGAACAACTATGTCGTCGATCTCCACCTGGAGCGCATCGACCACCCGACCGAGCTGGCCGAGGACCTCATCAACACGGTGGGCGTCGTCGAGCACGGCCTGTTCCTCAACATGGTCGACACCGTCATCGTGGGCGATCCGAACGGCCCGCGCGTGATGACCAACGACAACAAGTGAGCGCATCGGCCGGCCGGGCCGACTGATTCCTTCCAGGCGGAGGTTCCCTCACGGGGCCTCCGCCTGTGCGTTGCGGCCTGTGCGTTGCGCACACAGCCCCCAGAACATGCGAAACCCCCGGAACCTTGCGATTCCGGGGGTTTCTCGCGTCCGCAGACGCCAAAGACTACTTGCGCTGGTGGCGAGTCTTGCGAAGCAGTTTACGATGCTTCTTCTTGCTCATGCGCTTGCGGCGCTTCTTGATGACCGAGCCCATCTCAGCCTCCGTTCCTCTATTCAAAGGGAAAAGTTTGCAACTTGCCCAATACTACACCGGTTCGCCGACTTTGCATCGGCGAGTCCACCTTTTGGCGGCCGTTCACGCCGGCCGCCGGCCGCGCGTCACAGCGGGAACTTCTGATAGAAGCGCTCCACCGATGCCTTCGCGCCCGTGGCCTGGAAGACCACGGTGTCGTTCTGCCACACGGCGATGGCCTTGTTCTCGTCCGCCGGGTCGGTTTTGGCCACATAGCTGCCGGTCTCGTCGCCCGACACCTTGACGTTGCCCGAGCCGAGCTCCTTGCCGCTCATCTGCCCGGCGAGCGCGTCGTATTGCGCCTTCGCCTGGTCCGCGGCCGACCACTGCGCGACGATCAGCTGGACGTCCTGCCCATCCTTGCCGGTGGCATAGGTCAGCGTGTATTCCTCCAGCGGCGAGGCGCCCGACCAGTTGCCCGAGGCATCGGCCTTGGTGCGCGCGAAGTTGAGCACGCTGTCGGGCATCGCCTTGAGTAGTTCGGTGGCGCCGTCGGGCAACGCGGTCGCGTCGATGGACGGCTTGGTCGGCTCCTTCGTCTGCGAGGAGACGGCCTGCTGCGCGGTCTCCTGCTTGTTGAGTGCCCATCCCGGCCACACGAAGGCGGAGAGCAGCGCGAGCACGACGACCAGCGCCGCCGCGACGACCACGGCGATCAGCTTGCCATGGGACGGACTCTGGGCGGATGCGCCCTTGGGAGCCGGACGCGGGGATTCATAGGTATCGGACATGGCCCCGATTCTCTCACAGCCGCGTGACGCCTCCGGCATCGGCACACGCCCGTCGCAGGCCCTCCACACGATATCCATATGGCGCCCCGGACGGCGCTTCAAGGGGAACGGAACAGCGCCCCGCACGACGCCCGCAATTCCGGCAGACGCGGCCAATGCCAAGGCGTGGGACGCATGTCGGCGAACGCGGATAGCGTCGGGGACATGGCAAAATCGTCCACGCAGTTCCTGTGCTCCGAATGCGGGTGGAGCGGTCCGAAATGGGTCGGGCGTTGCCCCGAATGCGGACAATGGGGCACGGTCGAGGAATACCGCGAGACGCGGCCCTCCCCGGCCAACGCACGCACCGCCGCGCCGGGGCGCACGGCCCGCACGACGCCCGCCGCGCCCTCGGCGCTGGCGGAAGGCCCGGCGAAGGCGACGCCGATCACCGAGGTCGGCACCGAGTCCGTCACGCGCCTTGGCACCGGATTCGGCGAATTCGACCGCGTGCTCGGCGGCGGCGTGGTGCCGGGTTCGGTCACGCTGGTGGCCGGCGAGCCGGGCATCGGCAAATCGACGCTGTTGCTGCAGACGGCGGGCAACATCGCCCGCGCGAGCCGCGAAGGCACGGTGCTCTATGTCTCCGGCGAGGAGTCGCAGGCCCAGGTGCGCCTCAGAGCCTCGCGCATCGATGCGGTGGAGCCGAATCTGCTGCTCGCCTCGACCACCGATCTGGCCGCCGTGCTGGGATTGATCGAGCAGCATCGCCCGACGCTGGCCATCGTCGATTCGGCGCAGACCATCGTCTCGCAGGAGGTCGATGGCATCTCCGGCGGTTCGACGCAGGTGCGCGAGGTCGCCAGCGCGTTGATCGACACGGCCAAGAGCCTCGACGTGCCGACCTTCCTGGTCGGACATGTCACCAAGGACGGCTCGATCGCCGGCCCGCGCACGCTCGAGCATCTGGTCGACGTGGTCTGCCAGTTCGAGGGAGACCCGGACACGGCGCTGCGCATGCTGCGTGCTGTCAAGAACCGCTTCGGACCGACCGACGAGGTCGGCTGCTTCGATATGAGCGGCGAGGGCATCGAGGAGGTCGTCGATCCGGCCGGGCTCTTCCTGTCGGCACCGGGCGCGTCGGGCGCCGGCGAGGCCGGCGCGGGCGAGCCGCCGGTCGAGGGCACCTGCGTCACCTTCACGCTCGACGGCCACCGTTCCCTGCCGATCGAAGTGCAGGCGCTGGTCACCAATTCAGTGCTGCCGACTCCGCGCCGCGCGGTCAACGGCGTCGATCCGAGCCGCATCGCGATGCTGACGGCCGTGCTCTACCGCCACGGCAAGGTCAATCTGCTGGCCAACGATCTCTATGTCTCGACGATCGCCGGCGGCCAGGCCAGGGAGCCTGCCTGCGATCTGGCCGTCGTGGCCGCGCTGGCGAGCGCCGCGAAGGGCACGCCGATCCCGCGCGGCACCTGCGCGATCGGCGAGATATCGCTGACCGGCCAGGTGCGCCCGGCGCCCCGCCTGGAGCATCGTCTGCGCGAGGCGGCGCGCCTTGGCTTCACGCGAGCCGTGGTGCCGCCATTGCGCCGGAAGACCACGGTGCCGGGGCTTGCCGTCGTCGAGGCGTCCACGCTGCGCGATGCGCTCGCCGCGCTCGGCATGGCCGGCGGCCGGTGACACGCCGATGGCGCAATGGCCCCTTTGGGATGGCGGGATGGGAGCATAGGACCATGAGAGATGACGGGCATATGACGCCGAACGCACAGGATTTCGCCGCCTGGGCCGCGCGGATATCGCAACGCACGAACCGCTCGCTGGCTGGCGCGCGGCTGCGGATCGACGCAGAGGCCGACCGGAGCGCCTTCGCGATGTCGGCGGCGCAATGGGGCATGTCGCCGGCATCGTCGGACGATGCCGCCTCAATCAACGGACACCGTCTCCCCGTGGCTTTCGACGCGACCGCCGCCCCGGAGAGCGTCGCCGACGCGCGCGCCTTCGACGGCAAGCAGGCGATGGAACATGCGCGGCGGCATATGCGGGTGCTCGCCGCGCTGATGGACGAACTGAAAGCGGAGGTCGATTTCGCCGGCGTGCGCATCGCCGTGTGCCTGGTGCTGGAGCCGAAGACCGCCGTGCTGCTGCGGGCGCTCAAAGACGCGGGCGCAACGGTGGGCGTGTTCTGCGAGCCGAGCGACACCGACCCGCGCGTGATCGAGCCACTTCGCGCCGAGGGCATCGTCGTCGAGGCGGACCCCGCGTGGGGCCCGGAGGAGACCCATGCCGGCGCGCTGCGGCTGCTCGACGCCATCCGCCCGCATGTCATCATCGACGACGGCGCGAGCTTCGCGCGCCTCGCCGCGCTCGAACGGCCAGGGCTGCTGAAGGGCCCGGACGGACTGATCGGCGTGGCCGAGGAGACCACCAGCGGCGTGCGCGCCTTCCAGGCGATGCAGGATGCCGGCGCGCTGGGTTTCCCGGTGGTCGCCGTCAACGACAGCGTGCTCAAAACCGGCTTCGACAACGAGCACGGCACCGGCGAGACCTGCGTGACGACGATGCAGGCGATATTGGGCGACGACGCCTTCGCCGGGGCACGCGTCACGGTCGTCGGATACGGCCCGGTCGGACGGGGCTTCGCCCGCCGCATCCGGGCGCTGGGCGCGCGCGCGACGATATGCGACGTCGATCCGGTGGCCGCGCTCAAGGCCGCGTTCGACGGGTTCGAGGCACGGGACATCGACGCGGCGCTGCCGCACGCCGACATCGTGGTCTCCGCCACCGGCGTGCGCCACACCATCGCGCTCGATCATATGCGGGCGATGAGGGACGGCGCCGCGCTGGCCGTGATCGGCGGCATCGCCAATGAGATCGCGCTCGACGAGATCCCCGGCTTCCGCCCGGAGCCCGGATGCCCCATCCGCGACCTCGCGGTGCCCGGAGGCCCGATGCTGCGGCTGCTGGCCGAGGGGGACGGCGTGAACTACACGGCCGGCGGCGGCAACCCGATAGAGATCATGGACCTGAGCTTCGCCGTGCAGGCCAGCGCCGTCGCGCATCTCATCCGCGGGCACACGAACGGCACGCTCGCCCCGGGGCTGACGAGGCTCGACAAGGCCTCGGACCGGCGCATCGCAGCCGTCGCGCTGGCCGTGCGCGGCCACAGCGCCAGCCACGCCGTGGCGGACAATGGATATGACTGGACCCTCACGCGCTTCGCCGACGCCGGCGGCGCATCCGAGCGGTCCGAGCGAAAGGAGCCGTGACATGGAAGGCAAGGCGCACGATCCGCTGTACGCCGCCGCGCACCGCGAACCGCTCGACGAGGTGACGATCTACAGCGCGCCGATGATCATCCCGGTCACCGGTCCGGTGATGCTGGACGGCGCCGTTGCCGTCTCCGGCGGCCGCGTCGTGCATGTCGGCACGCGCCGCTGGGTGCTCGACCGGCTCGCCGACGAACTCGCGCCGGGTGCCGTCAAACGCGAGCGCCACTGGCATGGCCTCGTCACCCCCGGTCTCATCAACGCGCACACGCATCTGCAATACACGAACATGGCCGAGGTCGGGCGCGGCTCCTATGCCGACTTCCGCGGCTGGGAGCTTGGATTCAACGAGGTCTACGACCGCCTGTCGGCCGCCAAGGAGTCCCCGTGGCGCGCCTCGGCCGAACAGGGCGCGGCCATGCTGGTCAAAAACGGCACCACGGCCGCGGCCGACATCGTCACCGATCCGGAGGCGGCGGGAGCCCTCGCCTCGCAGGGCATGCACGGCGTGGCCTATTGGGAGGTCATGGACTGGCACAACGAGCAGTGGCGCACCGAGGGACTGGGATATCTGGTCAGCCAGCTGGGGCGCATGAGCCAGCAGCGGCTGCCGCGCATCGGCATCAGCCCGCACGCGCCCTACACATTGGAGACCGAGCCCTTCGTCGATCTGCCCGACATCGCGCGTCAGCTCGACATGCGCCTGCATATCCACTTGGCCGAGACGCCGATGGAGGCCGGCGCGCGCGACACGACGCTGACGACCTATTCGGCGGCCGACTGGCGCGACCAGGAATGGGAGAGCTACCGCCAGCTCAAGGAGGCCGGAAAGGGCGCCTCGGCCATCCAGTTCCTCGACCAGCTGGGCTCGCTCGGCCCCGACGTGCATATCGCGCACGGCGTGTGGGCCGACGCGGAGGATCGTCGCATCCTGCGCCAACGCGGCGTGGGCGTGGCCCTGTGCCCGCGTTCGAACCGCATCACGGTGACCGGGCGCAATGCACCGATCCGCGAATACCTGGAGGAAGGCAATCTGCTGGCCGTGGGCACCGACTCGCTGTCGAGCTCGCCGAGCCTCGACGTGCTCGACGACCTGGCCATGCTCCATGATCTGGCGCGCGAGCAGGGATACCGGGGCGACGATCTGACGCACCGGCTCATCCGCATGGTCACGCTCGGCGGCGCCGAGGCGATGGGCATGCATGTGGGCGCGGGCCGCATCGGCCAGATCAACGCGGGCGCGACGGCCGACCTGGCCTTCTTCGATGTGCCGGTCTATGTGGCCACGCCGCGCGGCATCGAGGACACGCTCGAGGAGTTCGTGCGCCATGGCGCGGGGCGCAACCGCGCCACCGTGATCTCCGGCCGCGTCGTCCACAACGACGGCGCCTTCGAGGACTAGCCGCGGCACGTCAAGGAAATACGTCAGGAAATACGTCAAGGAAAGGAGTGCGCGATGAGCGTCGCTTTGGAGGATATGTCGGATTATGCGCGCGCAGTGGTCGCCCGTCTTGGGCTCGAGGCGCATCCGGAGGGAGGCTGGTATGTGCGCGACTGGCAGTCGTCGCACGCCTTCCATCCGTCGCCGGATGCGCCGGAAGCTCAGGCGCTCGACGGCCGCCCGCTGGCCTCGCTGATCTATTTCCTGCTGCCGGCGGGCGATGCGAGCGCATGGCACAAGGTCGACGCCGACGAGCTCTGGCTGTGGCATGGCCCTTCTCCGGTGACGCTCGAATTGGGCGGCGACGGCGACGCCCCGGCCGCCGATCCGGAGGAACGCACCACGCTCATGCTGGGAGCGGGCGTCGCCGGCGCGCCGCAGGCGCACGGAGCCGCCCCGGACGCCGCGCCGCTGGCCCACGCCGTAGTGCCCGCGGGCGTCTGGCAGCGCACGGTGCCCTCCGCCGGCGACGCGCTGGTCTCCTGCGTCGTCTCCCCGGGCTTCGTCTTCGACGGCTTCACGCTCGAATAGGCGGCGCCGGCGCCGCCCGGCGTTTCCATAGCCCGCGTTTGGGACGGGCCATAGGATGCGGCGATAGCGGCGACGCCGTGTCGAACCAATGGGAGCGATATACTTCCCCGCGTGCCGGCGGAAACGCCCCCATATGGACTTTGCATAGGAATACACAGAAGAATGAGAGGAACACCATGACCTTCGCCAAGCACAAGCTCGTCCGCACCATCGCGGCCGTCGCCTCCATCGCGGCGCTGTCGCTGACCGCCGCATGCGGCGGCTCCAGCGCCACCGACGACAAGAGCGCGAGCGCCGACTCCTCCGACATCACCCAGCAGACCGTCAATCCCGGCACGCTGACCATCGCCACCGGCGACCCGGCCTACGAGCCGTGGGTGATGAATGACAAGCCCGAGTCCGGCGAGGGCTATGAGGCCGCCGTGGCCTACGCAGTGGCCGACAAGCTCGGCTTCTCGAAGGACCAGGTCAAGTGGACCCGCACCACCTTCGACACCGCCATCGCCCCGGGCCCGAAGGACTGGGACATGAACATCCAGCAGTTCGGCATCACCCCCGAGCGCAAGAAGGCCGTCGACTTCTCCTCCGGCTACTACAAGGACACCCAGTCCATCGTCGTCAAGAAGGACGGCAAGTACGCAGGCGCCACGAGCCTCGACGAGCTCAAGGGCGCGACGCTGGGCGCGATGGTCGGCACGCAGGGATATCAGATCGCCAAGGACAAGATCAAGGACGACATCCAGACCTTCAATGACGACGCCACGCTCGCCCAGGCGCTGGACGCAGGCCAGATCGACGCGTTGGTGACCAACACCGTCGAGTCCGTCTACATGGTCACCTCCGACCAGATCAAGGACGCCAAGGTGCTCGGCCGCATCGCCGGCTCCGAGGACAAGGACGGCCTCGGCATCGTGCTGCCGAAGGACTCCAAGCTCACCGCGGCGACCACCAAGGCCGTCGACGAGCTCGAGGCCGATGGCACCTTGAAGCAGCTGCAGGACAAGTGGCTGGCCGAATACACCACCGATCTCGAAGAGCTCAAGTAAAAAAGGACCTGACCCATGGATGACACGGCCGCACCCGCCGTCGCTCCGGCCGGCTCCGTCTCCCCCGAGACGGGCCGGCCGGTGAGCGAGGTCGAACTTTCACGCCGGGCATACCGGCGCTCCCAACAGCTCAAGTCGGTGGCCACCAGCCTCGTGAGCACGCTGGTGCTGGCCGCCGTCATCGTCACCGGCCTCAAGCTCTCCCCCGGCTGGCCGCGCGTCCAGGAGACCTTCTTCTCCGGGGAATACTTCGTCAAATCCTTCCCCGCGGTGCTCGACGGCCTGTGGCTCAACCTGCGCGTGCTCGTCGTGGCGGTGATCGGCGTGGCCGTCTTCGCCACGCTGATCGCGCTCGTGCGCACCAGCAAGAACCCGGTGATGTTCCCGCTGCGCGCGCTGGCCGCGCTCTACACCACCGTGATGCGCGGCATCCCGATGATCGTGATCCTCTATCTCATCGGCTTCGGCATCCCCGGTCTCGGTCTGTTCGGCCGCATCGACCCAGCCATCCTCGGCACGATCGCCGTCATCATGGGCTATTCCGCCTATGTGGCCGAGGTGCTGCGCGCCGGCTTCAACGACGTGCATCCCTCGCAGCGCGCCTCGGCCCGTTCGCTGGGCCTGACCGCCGGGCAGACGACGTGGATCGTCGTGGTGCCGCAGGCGCTGCGCAAGGTGGCGCCCGCCCTGATGAACGACTTCATCTCGATGCAGAAGGACGTGGGCCTCATCTCGGTGCTGGGCGCGGTGGACGCGGTGCGCGCCGCGCAGATCGACGTGGCCAGCACCTACAACTTCACGCCGTATGTGGTGGCATCGCTGCTGTTCATCCTGATGAGCGTGCCGTTCATCCTGTTGAACGATTGGTATGCCGAGCGTCTGCGCCGGCGCGAGCAGAGCGGAGGAACGGTATGAACGCGGATATCGCTTCGACGAAGGCGACGGGTGCGTCGAATGCCTCGGATGCGCCCGTGCTGCGGCTGCAGGACGTGCGCAAATCCTTCGGCGACACCGAAGTGCTCAAGGGCATCTCCTTCGACGTGCTCCAGCACGAGGTGGTCGCCCTGCTCGGCCCCTCCGGCTCGGGCAAGTCGACGCTGATGAAATGCGTGAATCTGCTGGAACAGGTGGATGACGGGCAGATCTGGCTTGGCGACACCGATATCACCGACCCGCGCGCCAACCAGGACAGGATCCGTTCGCGCATCGGCGTGGTGTTCCAGCAATTCAATCTGTTCCCGCATATGTCGGTGATCAAGAACGTGACGCTGGCCGCGCGCAAGGTCCACCATTGGGACAAGGACCGCGCCGAGGCACACGCGCTCGAACTGCTTGACCGCATCGGCATGCGAGCCAAGGCCGGATCCTACCCCGACCAGCTCTCCGGCGGCCAGCAGCAGCGCGTCGCCATCGCCCGCGCGCTGATGACCGACCCGGAGCTGCTGCTGCTCGACGAGATCACCTCCGCCCTCGACCCCATGCTCGTCGGCGAGGTGCTGGATATGGTCGCCGAGCTCAAGGAACGCGGCACGACGATTCTCATGGCCACGCACGAGATGAGCTTCGCGCATGACGCGGCCGACCGCATCGTGTTGCTGCGCCACGGCGTCATCGCCGAGAACGGCACGCCGCGCGAGGTGATGGACGAATCCCAGGACCCGGATACGAAGGAGTTCTTCAGCCACTTCCGGTCGTGACGGTCGATGCGACGGCCACGACATCGGCGGATATGCGAAACCCCGCGCATCATCGGACGGTGCGCGGGGTTTCGCATATTCGTTCCGGTTGCGTCGCTCACTCGACGACGCGCAGGGTCTCCTCGACATTGCGGCGGAGTTCGTCGGTCAGCGCCTCGACGCCGTCGAATTTGACCTGCGGACGCAGGAAGCGCAGGAACTCGACGCGCACACGGTGGTCGTAGAGGTCGATCCACTCGTTGGAGCCGGTGATCGCATAGGCCTCGACCACGCGGTCCTTGAGGCCCGTGGCCTCGTTGAAGGTCGGCTTGGTGCCGATCGAGATGGCGGCCGGCCAGCGGCGGGGTTCGGCCGGCTCGGCGTTCCTGTCTTCTCCAGTCCCCAAATCGGTCAGCCAGCCGGCGTAGACGCCATCCGCAGGCAGGCAGCCGACGGGATCATCGCCGAGGTTGGCGGTGGGGAATCCGATGGTGCGCCCGCGTTGCTCGCCATGCACCACCGTGCCTTCGACGGCATGCGGGCGGCCAAGGATCTCGGCGGCGGCGGCCACGCGCCCCTGCGCAAGCTGCCAACGCACATTCGTGGAGCTCCAGAAACGCACCGCGCGCGCATTGTGGCGTTTGCTCCATGCGCGGCGCTCGGCCTTGGTCATGCCTTCCAACGGGTCGGCCGGCTCGCCCCATGCGCTGGGCGCGTGGACGGCCGAAGCCATGTCGCGCGGCACGCGGGCCTCGCCCGGGCCGCGGTCATCGACCACATCGAGTTCGAACACGCCTGTGGCGGCGGCGAGGTTGCCGATGGCCTTCACATCGCCCTCGCAGCCACGCCCCATCGCGGCGTCGCTGCCGAGCACCAGCGTGCGCATGCCGAGTTTGCCGACCATCTGGCCCAGGAAATATCGATAGGATTTCTCGGCGAAAGGCAGCGTGTAACGCACCACGAACACATGCTCGACGCCGCATTCAGCCATCAGCCGAAGACGCTCATCCAAGCTGGCGAGCAGCTGCGGATCGGGCAGCGAGACGGGCGGCTCGGCGCCGTCATGCGCCTTCGCATAGCCATGCACGAAACCGGGGCGCGGGTCGAAGAGCACCACCACGGAAAAGGCGTCGTGACGGCGCGCGAGTTCGACGATGCGCTCCACCACGGCCCGATGTCCACGGTGGAACCCATCGAACACCCCCACGCCGAGCACCGACCTGCGGTTGCGGTCCAAGGTCGGCCAGTCGATGTCCCCATGCTCATCCGGGGTCAGATGCGTGATGTTCATCCCAATCCTTTGCGACGCCCAATGCCTTCGAAAACTCCCGCCCACTCTAGCATCCGCGCGCCACCATCCATCGTCCCCCGTGGACGCCATGCGCGGATGGGGCCCTCCGCATACGCATCAATACAAGAAGGGGGTTGATGGGGTAACATAGGGGGTACTAAACGCACTGGCGAACATGAGGAGGTATGAACATGGAAACCAGTGAGAAGGAGACGTTCTCGGCATCGGAGCTGCGATATCTCGGCAGTCTGGAGGCCGTGCGCCGCGTGACGCCGAAACGCATCTACTACACCGACGCCTTCCGAGACGAAGTGGTGCGGCGGTATCGACGCGGCGAGCGCCCGGTCCGCATCTTCCGCGACCACGGCTTGGACCCGATGCTGATCGGACACAAGCGCGTGGAGCGCGCCACCGAACGCTGGCTGCGCGACGCACAGCCACCGAACGCGCCCGCCGCGCACCGCCCACGTAAGATAAATCGAATAGGGGGGGGGGTATCAGAAAATTCCCAGCGTATCCAACCGCACCGCAGCGCCACCGGATATGGATTGGGACCTTCCCCTGATGTCTTGTCCAACGCCATCGACGACGTTCCGGAACACACCGATCTCACCGCGGCCATGGAATCGCTCGATGCCCACGCGGTGTCCGATCATCCCGATGTCGAGTATCTGCCCGACGCAGGCTCCTCCGAGCGCCGCCCGCAGCGGCATCGCCCCGATGAGGTCGCGCAGTTGTGCGGCCAGATCCTCGACCGGCTGCTTTCCCTCGACCAACGCATCGCCGCGCTGGAATCCAGTCTGCGTCGCGACGCCGAATAAAGTCGACCGCGCCCCGGATTCGGCACGAACCAAACCGAATCCGGGGCGCGGCGTTTGTCAGCCGGCCCAGCGCGTCATAGGCACAGGTGATGCCCGGTGACGGCCACCGGTGCCTGCCGGCGACGGTAGCGATCGTAGGCCAGCCAGGCGCCCAGGGTGAGGATGGCGCCGACCAGCAACGACCGCCACAGCAAGGAGCTGATGCCGGCCATCGGCAGGCGCAGACCGCCGTCGTTGGTCAGCCGCGCCAAATCGGCGGCGGCATAGGTGGTGTCGAGTTCGTCGCCACCGGCCAGCGTTTCGCTGGTCATCATGGCCGGAACCTGCGCCGTCCGGTCGATGGCGGAGTTGGGCGCGCCCGCGCCGCCGGAACCGGTCGTCTTGGCCTTGCCGGAGAAGACGGTGCCATAGGACGGCACGGTATTGCTGTTCCCGTCCTTCTCGGTGGTGGTGCGGATCGTGTAGATCAGGCCGGAGCGCGGCGTCTCCTTGCCGGCATCCGTCGACTCCGCGAGCTTGACCGTCGGATCGAGGCGGAAGTACCAGACCGCGCCCGTCGGCGTGTCATAGCCCTGCGGCGCCTCGGTCTCGACCAGAGCGAACCACATCTGGGAATAGTCGAGCGTCTTCTCGCCGCCGGAACCGGCGATCTCGTTGCCGCCCAGCACCAGCGAACTGAAGGTGATCAAGCCGTCATCGCCTTCGGCGGTCGCCTCGAACTCGTCGCCATACGCCGGGTGCGGATGCCAGTTCTCGTTCCGGTTCTTCCAATTGCTGTCGTTCGGATTATCCGACGTGCTGCCCGTGGCCTCCACATCCGGGTAGCCCAGGTTGTCGAGCAGCGCGGGGTTCTTCGCCAGGTCGAGGTCGTCGTAGTCGATGTCCTCATGCGTCAGAGGAGTGCCAGTGGTCTTGCACTGGCTCGTCGCCACATCGACGCCGTACTTATAGCAGTTCTCGCTCAGATGGTAGAGGCGGAACTTGCCGCCCTTGAGCGAATCGGGCAGGCCGTCGCCCGACTGCGCCTGCGAGACCTTGCGCAGGCGCAGCGTCACCGCGCCGCCCGGATGCCAGATCGCTGCCCATTCACGGTTCGCCTCCGTCATCGTGACCACGGCGTTCATCGCCTGGATGCCCGTCGATGGCTTGGGTTTGCCGTTCGCGTCGACCGGATCGTCCGCATGCTGGCCGTCGTTGGGGAAGAACGGCGCCTGATATCGGCCCTGTCCCTTCGAATCCTTGACCGGACCGTTCTCGGGCACCCAGCCCTGCGGATCGCCCGTAAGCTGGGTGTCCTTGCAGTCCACGTCAGAGCCATCGTCGGAGGCATATCCGCAATACCGCCAGTCAAGCGCGGTGTCTTTGTAGGCATCGCGCTTGTGGTCGCCGAAGGTCGGCATCTTCACGCGATCGTACTTCCAACGGCCCGTATGCTGCGGGTTTTCGTTGGCGAAGGCCGAATAGGTCTCGCCGGTCGTGTCCTTGTCCGGCTGGGTCGAGTTGGTTTCGTTCGCCGTGTCGATCGAGAACCAACGATCACGGTCTGCGTTCGGTTCCGTCGTGCCCTCGGGAAGGTACAGACCGGAGGTCTGATACGTCATCGCCGCGGGCTCGCGGAACAGCGCCGCGAACACCACATCGGAGGCCGTGGACGGCAGTTTGCCGAGGTTCAGCGGATCGTTGCCCAGCTGGTCCTTGGCGTCGCCGCAGTAGCCATTGATCTTGTCCATGTGCTTGCCCATGGCCACGGTTGCCAATATGTCATTGCCAAAGGTTTTCTCCATGCCAAGCAGTGGACTGGACACAACAAAGGTGTTGTTCCCGTCGTGCGACTGCCGGACCGCCTCGCACCGCACCAACGACTCGTTATTGAAATTCACCGCCGCCAGCGTGCCGGTGGACCCGTCTCCGGTTTTCAGAGCGCCCTCCCCGCTGACCTTGGTTCCGCTCGACAGCTTGCCCTGGACCTGCACGCCATTCTTGACGCCGGTCACCTTTCCATCCTCATCGCCGTCGCGGTCGAAGGTCTTGTCGCCGTTGGCGGAGTCACCGGAGGCTTGGTCGAAGAGCCGCTCGATCAGATCGGCTGGCTTGGAGGCCGAGGCATAGGTGGCCTTCCACCCTGTGCCGCCTTCGGTCGTGTCATCCTTGAGCACCAGATACATCGTGGTGTCTTTGGTGGTCTGGTTGACGTTCACGTCATTGGCATTCACTGTGTCTGTCCAACCGTATTCCTCCGACTTGGCATCCGCCCCGTTGCCGCTGGCAGGCTGATAGGTCTGCGTATAGGAAACGACGCGCACATTGCCGGAGTCGGCCAGCGACACCTCCGACCACACCGCGCGCATGCGCAGCGCCACCACATTCGACGATGGCGTGACCGCGCTGACCGGCACCGACTGGCCCGGCCGGATCAGCCCCATCTCGCCGACCTGGTAGGCGCCGCCGATGCCATTGGCCGCGGAGGTCGTCATGCCCGGAATCGTGGCCATCGCATCGCCCAGTTCACTCTTGCCTGTGGTGTTCAAACCGAAGAACGGCGCCCAGCCTTGGAAATACAACATCTTGCCCGATGCCTTTTCCTGAGCCGTTTGCACGTATCTCGGCTTGGATGAAGGCACCGTCAACTGGTAGTCGCTGCCCACGCCCGCCAGATTGTATGACTGCACGCGTGTATCGATCGTCGAGGGATCGACGCAGCCTTGGTAGTCCCCGGAGCCGCTGGGCGTCGCCACGCCACCGCCGGGTTCGCTCATCTCATCCGCCGTGCACAGACGCATGGTGTCGGGGTTCTTCGCGCCGCTGCCGTCGAGCTGCTCGCCGGTGGTGGTCAGTGCGCCCTGGCCGTTGTAATTGATTGTGCCGCTCGGGTTCGCCGACTTGTCTCCGTCACGATAGCCTGGATAGAAGCGGAGCTTATACACCGTGTCCTTCGTGTCCGAAGTGGCACCGAACTGCAATGGCGAAGCGTAGAAGTTCTCGAATGAGGCCCCGGTCTTGTTCGTCGCATTGATGAAACAGGTGATGTATTGGCCCGTGTCCGGCAGCTGCGCCAGCGTGCCGTCGGGCAACAACGTCTTCTCACCCGTGGGATTGGATGTGGTCGCATTCACATAATCCCTCCGCAAGGGCACACACTGATTGGTATGGAAGGTCCAATCCCATGCCTTCTGTCCATCCACCGGTCCGGTTGTTCCATATCCAGCTGTCGGCTCGGGGACATTCTTCTCCTTGTTGACGTTCACCAGCTCGCTTCCGGCGAAGCCTCCGGAGAACATATTTGCATACCCTTGGTTATCCGGTCTCTTATCCGGATTGACTTTGATATTGTTTCCTCCGCTGTCGGCGCAGTATTGGTCGTTGGCCGATGAATCCGTCGCCAGACATAGATTCAGTATGGATGTGGTGGATGTGGCGTTCTGCCGACCACCATTGACCCTCACATTATTCGACTGATAGCCGAAGGCAGGGCGGAAACGCACGATGCCCACCATGGCCTTACGACCATAGCTGGTCGGAGCCTGGCCGCGCAGCGACGTCGTGAGTTCCTGACGCACCGACAGCGCCTGCTCGAAATCCGTCCAATTGGTATTGCCGCTGTTCTTGTTCTCCGCGGTGCGGATCTGCACATCCTGCATGCCCGAGGTATCGCCAAGCGCGAAAGTCGGATACTGGGCTTTCTCGTAGGTCATCTTCACGTCCACCGAGGTCGTCACGTTGTCGAGCGTGACCAGCATGACATGCGAGGAATAGTGGAATTTGCGCCCGCCGAACTTCTCGTTCTGATCAAGGTACCACGGCGCGGTTTCGCGCACGGTCACGGTCATGCCGGCGAAGGGCCCCTCGGTCAGCTCCGTGGTCATGCTGTGATCATAGGTCGCCCATTCATTGTAGTTTCGAGGATCCCAACCCAGCGGTTCCGATCCACCAGCATTGGTAAGCGACCAGGTGCGCTTTAAGTCATTGCCGCCCTGCATGGACACATAGGTGGGCAGATTCACCGTGGTGCGGATGATGTCGTCACCGGTGCCGTCGCAACTGACCGCTTCTGTGCCCGAGTTGGTTTTGCGTGCGCACAGCTGCAATGCCGTGGGCACCTGCGTCTGACCGGTGTCATCGGAACCGAAGGTGTCCTCGTCGCACTTGCCGACGATGCTGGATTCCTTATCCGCGCCAAGCGACTTGTTGGGGTTGGTATCACCGATATCCGCCTTGCATCCGGAACGCACCGAATTGTAGAACGCCAGCACATAGGTGTCACCCACTTGTCCGCGCTCGTCCGACATGCCATCGACAGAGCCAAATTGACCGGTCACGTTTGCATAGGAGCCATTCAGCCAACCTTGGTTTCTCTCATCCCACACATAGCCGATTGTGTTGGTCACCTGTTCGCCGGAATAGAAGGATTTCGTACCGAAATTCTGCACGGAATCGCATTGAATAGGCTGCCAGATCATATTGCTGCCATTGCCAGCTGGATACATCCATTGCCAAGGTGCGCTGCTGGAACAATAGGTTTTATCCGTATTTATGTCCGTGCCTTTGCCGATGCCGTAGGGCGCGGTGTCCGTGGTCTTGAATCGCGAATCATACGAATCCGAAGCATAGGGCTTGCCACCGTTATAGGCGTAGTCAGTCGGGTCGCCACCTCTGCTGACGCTGAATCCGCTGCCGCTGGGGCCGATCCTCAAATGAGTCCAGTTCTTATCATTGTCGTTGAAATAAGGGTTGTCCCACCACGCCGGGGCCTCCAACCCTCCCAATAAAGTTTGGCGCCAATACTTGCAGGTCGCTGTCGTGTAATCGCTCAAACATCTAGTGAGCATCTCATCCCACGCCGTTTCATTGCCATTGAATGCTTGGCCGACATAGGAGTTGCCGCTCATGTATTCACCCGGCACGAACACCTGGTTGCCACCATTGCGGCCGCTGTAATCATTTTTTTCGTACGTATCGTCGCTGTTCTTGTCCTTGCGGTTGATACGCCAACCGGCCACATACGAAGCGCCGCGCATGCCGCGACCATTCCGCACGGTTTTATCCCACGTTTGTCCGGAGATATCTTCGTTGTAGATCTGCTCATCCGGTTTCGACGCTGGCTTATTGGCGCACTTAAACTGATTGCTGTCCGCCCACGTAGGCGGACAATAGAAATAGTATTTTTGATCGACTCTTGACGGAGGCCCGATAGAACCATTGGCGATGGTATACAGCTGCTTCAGGTCGAGCATCCCATCTGCCTTCAACTCCGCGTCAGTGCCGGCGGTCGTTTTGATCTGCCCGGAGACGATGATCTTGCTGGCATCCGCGTTCCCGTCTGGAGCGGGAGCCTGATCGCCGTAATCCTTGGACTGGGTCACATAGATCTCAATGTTCTTGCTGGAGCTCTCGCTCACATCCACGCGCAGCTCATATTCACGCAACTCGGGCGTATAGCCCGTCAATTCTCCCTCGTCGTTCGTGCGCGTGAAATGCACCTTGCCACCGCTGTCCGCCTCCACTTCGTTGCCGTCGAAGCCGACCCAAGGCTTGTAATCGGCGTTCCAATCCGTCGGGAATGCCGTGATGCGGCCGGTGTTCGGATCCACCGTCGGCTCCTTGTCGGTTTCACGCACATAGACCTTCAGCGATGTGCCCGCCTCCGAGGTGAACGCGCGCAGCGACACCTGTCCGCCAGGCGCGGCAGTGGTCTGAGTAAGAGAGAAATCGGCGCGACCGGTCGTGTCGCTCAACTCGGAGTTGCCCCCGTCGTTGCCCTTGTTATCGCGCGTGTCCTGGCCGTAATACACTTGCACGGCACCAGTCGAGGAGAACGAGGCCGCCAGATACGGCTTGCCGGACTCAACCGGATTGGCGAATTCGATATCGCCGTAATTACCGCTGCTCGCCGTTGCCGTGGTGACGTTGGGAATCTCCGTCAGGAAGCAGTCGTTGGTCTCATCCTTGATATTGTTGCCGTTCCCCTTCTGCAGCTTCTTGTCATCCTTCCACGGCGTGCACTGCTGGGCCACGAGATCAGCGCCGTTCTTCGCGTATGCCTGCGTGCCGTCATGCGCCAACACATAGGTCTTGCCGTCAATCATGCCCGCCCACGCGACGCGGGCACGCTTCTGACCGTTGTAATAGACGTATAGACCGTCATAGCCATACTGGCCGAAGCTTTTCCTGATGCTTTCCATCAGCGCTTGGTCGACATTCGCGCCGTAGCCAAAGTTGCCGAAGAACTTGCTGAAATAGTAATAGAAGCCAAAGGTGAATGAGTCCTTGTCCTGGTGATTGACCGTCGGATCATTCTCATCCTCCGGGGACTTGATCACATGATCGCCGTCGGCCGCAAGCATCTGCTCGCCATATAGACCGCTGCCCTTGGCGTCGAATTTGCCCATGACCGTCAGGCTGTCCATGTCGGTCGAGGGGATCAGGGTCTTGAGATCCGTGCCCACGCGGTTGCCGTCGAGCACCACCAGCGCCGGCACCGGCTGCGCATTGGCGATCTGCTCGCGCGTCAGCTGCGTGTAGGTGCCGCGACGAGCGAGATTGCTTTCGTTGCCGCTGTCCTCCGTCGCCTCGGCATCGCCGTCGCCATCCGTCAAGCTTTGCACATCCACCATGCCATCGTCGATCCTATTGCTCTCATCGACGACGTTCACCGGCGTGGCATAGGCCATGGTGCCCGGACCATAGGCCGCGTAACTGAATATCACGCCACCGGTCAGCGTGCCGAACGCAATCGCCGTCGCCACCAAGCGCATGCCAGTGCGCCGCACCGACCTCGCCGCGCGGCCGGCCGTCATACTCATCTGCTCGCGAATCCTCACAACCACTCCTTGCCTAGCAACGTGCCCCTTGCCATCCATGTCCCCGCGGCAACCCGCCGGACCATTCCCGCGCTTCCCTTCACGCCATCTCATACGGCACCTCCTGCGATTTCCGTGGAACATGCCTTCTTCTCGCTCTCGTCGTCTTCCCGTCGCCGTCGCGCGGCGGCCAGCAGAAACACTCCCGCCAGCACCAGCGCGCCCATGACGGGCATCCACACATTGGCGCCGGAATCGGCCAGATTGTCGACGATCTTGTCGATCGTCCCGCCATCGTCCGGCCCCGGCCCCGGCTTATCGGGATCCGGCTCGCCGGGGTCCGGCGGCTGGGGATTGACCGGATTGTTATCGTCGCCTCCCGACGAGCCCGGCTCGTCGTTGTAGAACGGAGCGCACACGATGATGCCGGAGCCGTCCGCCGGCGAGACCTCCCACCCCGCGGACGAGGGCGCCGCGCGCCCGCCGGTCGAGCATCTGCTTGCCGCCGCCGCATCCGCATCGTCCCTGTCGGAGATCATCGCCGCGCCGGAGCCCGTTTCGCCATCGCCTTCGGCCGCGACCTGGCCGGAAACGCCGACCTGCATGGGCTCCGTCACCAGCACGCATTCCCTGCCGCTGGGGCAGGTGGGCGCCTTGGTCTGCTTCACCCAGTAATTGCGCGCGCCGGACAGCGCGGTGAATGTCAGCTCGGCGGCGTTCGGCGCGCCTTCGGCCCCTGTGCCGCCATGCAGCACCGTGCGCACGCCCTCCGACCTGGACGTCTTGTTCCCATCGCCGGATTCCACGGGCGCGGGGTCCATCACCGTCACATCGCCTTCAGTCGTCACGCGGGCGATATAACGCCCCGCCTCGGCATCCTCGCGACTCAACGCAAGGCCGAACTCGCCGCCATAAAGCTTGGTCACGCGATCCTTGGCATACAGATTGGCCACGGTGATCTGACCGACATAGGCCTTCATCGGGGCGGACCGATGGGTTTGCACCCGGAAATCAAGGGCGCTCAGATAGGTCAGCGTCACTTCGTTGGGAATGATCGCGGCGGCCGGCAGCAGGCCGTTTTCGATGCGGTTGACCTTAAGCGCCTTCTGTGAGACGGGAGTGGAGAACTCGAACAGCAGATACATCGCCTCCTCGTTCAGCAGGGCAGGGCGCAGGCCGTATTCGGGCACTTCGAAGGTCAGCGTCCCCTTGTCGCTGAGCGCCACGGACGCACGCTTATATCCCGCGGGTTTGCCGCTGGGGAAGGTCGCATCCTCCTCAAGCAGGTTCCTGTCGTCCACGGCGCCGCCGTCGAGCTTGCGCACGGTGACGCTCGCATCCATCGCCTCCACACCGCCGCTCAGGTCGAGTCGGCCGCCTTGGGCAGCTGTGTCAAGCTCATCGGTGAGCTTGAGCTCGCGCGCGGTCAAACCGTTCGGGTTGACCATATCCGCGCTCAGCGGCACCTTGATCCGCCAGCGAATCGTATGCGCGATGGCTGACTCATCGTCGGGATGGTTCGCGTCCTCGTAGCCGTAGACATGATTCTCCCCCACAATGGACTTGGTGACCGTCGTCGCTTCGGTGACCTTCGGATAGACGTGCACATCCTTGATCGGCGTGCCATCGCCATCCTTGCGCGGCAATGGAATCAGCGTGGGCGCGATCAGCTCATTGACCAGACCGGAGACGACTCCGCCCTGCTCGTCGCGCGCAATCCGATCGCCCTCGTCCTGCACGAGCAGGTAATAGCCGAAGGACAAGTCGTTCCAATGGGCGACGCCCTTCTGCTCCGCTCCAAGCACCATGCCGTCCGTGGTGACGCAGCCATTGCCGGCGGCGGCGCCACCGACGGCGCAACGCAATGCGGTCTTCGGATCCGCATATGTGTTCAGGAACGATTCGAGCGCCGTGTAATCCGGCAGCAGCGCGTTCAGATCCAGCTGGGATTCGATCGGGCGGATCGCGGGAGCCGCATTCGGATCGTTTGGATCGGCCGGTTCGCGCCCGCGTTCGACCAGATCCGTGTCCAGGCGATACAGACGGTAGGTCAATCCGTTCATCGCAGACATATTGCCTTTGTTCACGTTGATCTGTTCCTCGACCGCCGTGTCCTGACGGCCGTCCGAGGGCGAGCCCGGGATTTCCGGCGTGCCGCCGCGGTTCGGCCGCAGCACTCCGTGCACCGTGATCGAGCCCTTGTCGCCCGCGTCCATTCCCGGGCCAAGCTCCGGCAGCGCCGCGGCGGCGGGATTGATCGGGGACACGGCGGATGCGAACGTCAACAAGGCCGCGACCGCGCCAGCCACGACGGCAGTCGCCACCGCCGCCGCACGCGCGTTCCCGCCAGCATTGCACCACATACGCATTGCCATCTCCCATAACCAAAAAGCGAAGTTTTCTTCCTCCCTCTGATAAGGGAGGCGGCCGTAAAGCGGCCGGAGGGAGGGACAGGCCCGCAAAGCGCGGGCCCATCCCACCCATTTCCCGGAATGCCTACCCTCTTATTCCAAAGGCAGCCGGCAATCCGGGAACGGAAGCTCAGACCTCCTCATGCTCGCGACGGCGCATGAAGTACGCCACCGCGAAGGTGATCAGAGCGAGACCGGTCAGCGTCAGCAGAATCGTGCCCGTGCCACCGGTGAGCGGCAGCTCGAACTGCCCCGGAGCATAGTTCTTGATCTGCTGGGCCTGGGAAGTGAAGACCACTTTCTGCAAAGGGTCACCAGTGGTGGCATTGGCAGTGTCGGACAGAGTCTGGTTGTAGGTGCGCTGAACGACCGACACATCACCATTCGCCTCAACGGTCACGCGAAGCGTCACCGGGGTGACCGCGGCGGCGCCGACCGGCAGCTGATAAGGATAAGTCCGCTCGGTTTCCTTGAGATAGAAGGTGAAGTCGGCCTGATGACGAGTGCCGGCTACGCCCGGGTTATCGACGAAATCCGAGATGGACTTCGCGGTTGTCGCATCGAAGGTGTTCGTCGTGGCGATGCCAAGCAGGTTGGTGAAGGACACCATGCCGCCGTTGGCGACGACCACACGGCCGTTGCCCTTCTCGTCGACGTACGTCTCGTCGAAGACCAGACCGTTGGTGGCCTTGGCCTTGGCGGTGTTCGTGTAATCGCCTTCCTGCTTGTCGCCGACAATGTCAGTGGTGGCCATCATCTTGACACGAGTATCAGTACCCGGCTGATCCGCGTTGCCAATAGACAGATCGCCCGCAGTGTCCGTAGCAGTGGATTCAAGCAGGGTCTTCGTCTTGTCGACATCACCATTCGTCTGCAGTGCGGTGTGCAGGTTGAACTCGGTGCCCTGGATGCGGTGGTTGGAGCTATCGGTCTTGGCGGCGGTGACCGAGGCGACCGGGGTCTCGACGGTGTTGTCCGGAATGCTCGGAGTGGTGTCGACCATGCCGCTCACCTTGTTCACGAACTTGGTGGCATTCACGGCTTCCTCAGTCACTTCGGCGACGACGACAAGACGCAGGGTGACCAGATCGTTCTCATCATCTTGGTTGAAGAGTTCCTTGCCGCTATCGGTCAGAGAAACGGTGAACTTGTGGTCATTGGTCTCCGCGGTGGCGTCGCTGATGGTGTACTGAGCGTTGGCAGCGTTGGCATCGGCCTTCAGCACGGTCTGGTTGCCGGCCTGGTTCAGACCATCCACGAAGTACCAACGGTTCCCCGTGGAGTTGACACCCGTCAGAGCGGAGTTCGTGATCTTGGCGGTGGCATCATGAATCTGCAGCAGGTTCTTCACCGTGCCGTTCGTGCCGGACACCGGCAGCTCATCGGTGAGGGACAGCGTCTTGCCCGTCACCTCATAGTCCGGGGTGGCGGCATCCTTGCCGAACTTGCTGGCATCCACCTGCAGCAGGTAGGCGACCAGATCGCCCGGCTTGAGGAACTGCTTGGGGCCGTCGGACTTGAAGTTCGTCACGCCGGACATGTCGATGCCGGTGATCGACTTGAGCTGGTCCGACGTCAGGCCGGACTTGTTGGCGTGGCCCTCATTCGGTCGGTCCGGGTTCATCTCGTCCATCACGCTCTTGGGATAGACATACAGGTCCTTCTTCGCGCCGGTGGACGGATCGCCATCATGGTCATACGGCAGCGTCGCGATGAACGGCGTGGCACGGGAATGGCCATCGGCATAGCCGTTGGCGTCAGCCGCCGCGGTCTCCCACACCAGGTAATAACCCTCGCTAAGACCGGTGAACGCGGTGACACCGAGTTCGTTGGTCGGCACCGAAGCAGTGGCATTGGCAAAAGCTGTATCGACATCCTGTGCGGTCGCGGTGCCCCAGCTCCGCATGATCTTCTTCAGATTCCCATCCCAGTTGGCGGGGAGCGCACCCAGAACAGAGGAGAAGGTGGCCTGGCTCAGACCTGCGGTCGCATGTCCCGCGGTGTCATCCACCCCTGCGCCGGTCTCCACCTTATTGGTGTCGAGCTTGTAGTACTGGAAGGTGGCGCCCACAATCGCCTTGGAGGTGTCGACGCTGGCGGCATCATTCTGCGTGCCAGTGGGCGTGCCCATCTCACCGGTCTTCTGCGTGTACGTGATGTTGAGCGTGCCATCGTCGAAGTCGTTGGGATTAGGTGGATCAACCAGTGGCAACGCGTTGGCGGCGGGGGCCAGCATGGCGGCGGAGGCGACCGCAGCCACGGCGGCGACCGCCAGCCTCTTAAAGGACTTTCCAATGTTCATTGGCAATCCCTTTCCTTTCTACTTAGGTTCGGTCGGGAAGGGGTTCCCGAACTCCTCTCGCGCCCGTCATAGACCCCCTTGCCAGCAGACATGGTTATGCCTAGACAAAACGCTCAGAACTCACTTTAAATAGACTGAAAAGCCTGATATAACGCCATTAGCGAGCATTGGGAGCATCGCGGAAACCATATAAGGGGGCACCCCTAAATAGGCACTCTTACGACAGAACTCTGTATTTCCCTGACGTCGCCGTCATCGGCCTCAGCACCAAAGGAGGATTGCGACATTCCGCGCTTGGGTGCACCGCTCCCCGTGCATCAGCGAGTCTTCCCCCATAAGTCACGCTTAACTAGAGAGCGCAATGCTCCGACTTCCCCCACCCACCCCAAGTGATTTTTCTCACACCCCTACTGTGAGCCTTCACATTCCTAGGCCAGACCCCGTAAGTCAGAATCTTGCCCTATGCAGGTCCTCATGCAGTGGCAAAAACGGTGACGGGCTTGAGTTGTTTGGCTCCGGCGGGAGCCACGAGGGCGACGACATCGCGCGCGGCGAGAACGCAGGCGGCGGCGGGCGTCTCTCGGGAAGCATCGTCGGGCCATTGGCGATTGATGCGCCGGCCGAAACGCAGCTCGGCGGCTTCCTCTGCCGAGACGGGGATGACAGGCAGCGCGCCGGCCGCCGCCTCGAACATGTCCAGTGCGCGGGAGCGCAGCCAAGCGGCTCGTGCCTCGCGGTCAGCAAGCTCCGCAGGAATGTCAAGCACACACTTGCCGCGAGTGACGACATTGCCCTCGCGGTCGGTGAAGGTCTTGGACTCCGTGTGCGCGGTGACGGGCCGGATATCCGAGAGCGCGAACCGCCCGACACGAGTGCGGCGCAGACGCACCAGATGGCCGCCGCAACCTAATTCGCGGCCGAGGTCGCGCGCAAGGGCGCGGATATAGGTGCCGGAGGAACATGAGACACGCACATCCACATCAATGACATCGGCCATCGGCGCATCCGGCGATTCCCCGGCGCCGCGCTCCCCCAGCGCCAGTCCCGGGGTCAGGATCGAGGCCTGACCCGCCCTCGCATCCAGCACAACGAACTCGCCGATCGTGACCGGACGCGCCTTGAGCTCGACATCCTTGCCGTCGCGGGCCAGGTCGTAGGCCCGCTTGCCATTGATTTTGATGGCCGAATATGCATTGGGGACCTGGCTGATATCCCCTAGGAAATGGGCGTGAATGGCCTCTTCGACGACTGTCATCGTCTGCTCGAGATTATGCATATCAAATGACGCGGCGGCGTTCTCCGCATGGCCCTCGTCGGCGTTCCGCGGAATAATCGCTCCCTCGGCATCATCCGTCGTCGTCGACAGCCCAAGTCGAATCGTCGCCTCATAGGTTTTGTCATGCTCGACGATGGCGGTGAGCAGACGCGTGGCATGGCCGAAGCCAATCACCAGCACGCCGGTCGCCATCGGGTCCAGCGTGCCGGCATGGCCGACCTTCTTCGTGCGCAGCGCGCCGCGCACGGCCGCCACCACATCGAAACTGGTGACGCCGCGCGGCTTGTCCACGATCAGCAGACCGCCGGCGGCGGAGGCATCACTCGTCATCGGCTGCGTGGGATTCGTCGAAGTCATCGGAGGCTTCGTCGCCGACGGTTTCGTTCACATCGTCGAGGTCGTCGAGGTCCTCGTCATCGTCAAAATCCTCGGACTCGTCGATTTCGTCGAAGTCGTCGTCCTCCGGCTCGTCATGCTTATAGGGATCGGCATCACCGGCATACTGCGCGGTGGCGCGCTGGCGGGCCAGCTCCTCGTCGCGCTTGCGAGCCATCGCAAGGATATCCTCGATCTCATGCGCCTCGCCGGGCACCTCGTCGAAGACGAACTGCAGCTGCGGGGTCAGGCGCAGACCAGCCTTGCGGCCGACCAGCGTGCGCAGACGCCCCTTGGCCTGTTCGAGCGCCTGCTTGGCGCGCTTGCGTTCGCCATCCTCATGGCCAGTGTGTCCAAGCTGCGTCCAATAGACCTTCGCGATCTGCAAGTCGTTGGTCACGCGCACCTCGGTGATCGTGACGTTGAACAAACGCTTGTCATGCAGTTCGCGTTCCATCGACGAGGCGATGACGCGCTGGATCAACGCGGCGATGCGCGCGGCGCGGGGATTGGTTCCTGCCATGTGTATGTCCTTTGTATGGAGGGACCGGTTCCAGATGGAACCGGTCCGTATTCCGTAGGTTGAGCTTGAGCGGGGAGATCCTTCGACTGCTCTCAGGATGATGCCCCGGGATTGCAGCTTGTCATCGTTATGCGTGGGCCGAGATCCTTCGACTCGCTTCGCTCGCTCAGGATGACGTTTTGCCGAGGCCGGCAAAACGTCACTTGCGCTCGACCTCGCGCATCTCGAAGGTCTCGATGACGTCGCCGAGCTCGATGTCGTTGAAGGAACCGAGGTTGATGCCGGCCTCGTAGCCTTCCTTGACGGAGGTGACGTCGTCCTTGAAACGACGCAGCGAGGAGATCTCGAGGTCGTTGACCGTGGCGACGCCGTTGCGCAGGATGCGGCACTTCGTTCCGCGCTTGACCTCGCCGTCCTGCACCATGACGCCGGCGATGTTGCCGAACTTGGAGGAACGGAAGATCTCGCGGATCTCGGAGTGCGAGGTGACGACCTCCTCGTATTCGGGCTTGAGCATGCCCTTGAGGGAGGCCTCGATGTCCTCGATGGCCTTGTAGATGATCGAGTAGTACTTGATCTCCACGCCCTCGCGGTCGGCGAGGTCGGCCACCTGACGGTTCGGACGCACGTTGAAGCCGATGATGACGGCCTTGTCCACGGTCGCCAGGTTGACGTCGTTCTGCGTGATCGCGCCGACGCCGCGGTGGATGACCTGGATGCCGACCTCGTCGGACACCTCGATCTTCATCAGGGAATCCTCGAGCGCCTCGACGGAGCCGGAGGAATCGCCCTTGATGACGATGTTGAGCATGTCGACCTCGCTCTTGGCGAACTGCTCCTTAAGCGATTCGAGCGAGACGATCTTGCGGCGCTTGGCCAGCTGCGCGGCGCGCTCGGTGGCCTGGCGCTTCTCGGCGATCTGACGGGCGGCGCGGTCGTCGCCGGCCACGAGGAACAGGTCGCCTGCGGTCGGCACGGAGGTCAGACCCAGCACCTGCACCGGGGTCGAGGGACCAGCCTCCTGCATCTGGTTGCCGTTCTCGTCGAGCATGGCGCGCACACGGCCATAGGAGGTGCCGGCCACGATGGCGTCGCCGATATGCAGCGTTCCGGACTGCACGAGCACGGTCGCCACTGCGCCGCGGCCCTTGTCGAGGCGCGCCTCGACGGTCGCGCCGCGCGCGTCCATATCGGGGTTGGCCCTGAGGTCCAGTTCGGCGTCGGCCGTGAGCAGCACGGCCTCCAGCAGCTTGTCGACATTCGTGCCCTGCTTGGCGGAGATGTCGACGAACATCGTGTCGCCGCCGTATTCCTCCGGCACAAGGCCGAACTCGGTGAGCTGGCCGCGCACCTTGTCGGGGTTGGCTCCGGCCACATCGATCTTGTTGACGGCCACGACGATCGGCACATGGGCCGACTGCGCATGGTTGATGGCCTCGACGGTCTGCGGCATCACGCCGTCGTCGGCGGCGACCACAAGGATCGCCACGTCGGTCAGCTCGGCGCCGCGGGCACGCATGGCGGTGAACGCCTCGTGGCCAGGGGTGTCGAGGAAGGTGATCTTGCGCGGCTCGCCCTCAAGGTCGACCGACACCTGATAGGCGCCGATGCGCTGGGTGATGCCGCCGGCCTCGCGAGCGAACTCATTCGTGCGGCGGATGGTGTCGAGCAGTCGGGTCTTGCCGTGGTCGACATGGCCCATGACGGTGACCACCGGCGGACGGGGCGCGAGGTCCTCGTCCTCCTGCAGCTCTTCCTCGTCGAGGTTGATGTCGAACTGCTGCAGCAGCTCCTTGTCCTCTTCTTCAGCGGACACAAGCTTGATGTTCCAACCGATTTCCTCGCCGAGGATCTGGAACGTCGATTCGTCCAGGGACTGCGTGGCCGTGGCCATCTCGCCCAGATGGAACATCACGGTCACCAGGGCCGCGGGATTGACGTTGATCTTCTCCGCGAGATCGGCCAGCGAAGCGCCCTGGCGCAGACGGATCGTCTGCCCGTCGCCGCGCGGGATGCGCACGCCGCCGATGGTCGGCGCTTTGATCTCCTCGTATTCCCTGCGCTTGGCCAGACGGTTCTTACGCGCCTTCGAGGACTTGCCGCCCTGACGGCCGAATGCGCCCTCGGTGCTGCCGCGTCCGCCGCGGCCACCGCGCGCGGGACCGTTGGAGGACGGAGCTCCGCCCTGATATCCGCCGGTGCCGGTTCCACCGAAACGGTTGCCGCCGGGACGACCGCCCTGTGCGCCGGTTCCGCCGGTCTGACCGGGACGGTTGCGTCCCCACTGGCCGGGACGTGCGCCCTGGCCCTGCCCGGGACGGCCGCCGCGGAATCCACCGCGACCGCCGCCCTGGCCCGGGCGACCGCCACGGCCGCGGTTGTCGCCGACCGTGGGGCGCGCCATCGGATGCGGGCGCGGGATGTCGCCGGGCGTGGGGGTATGCATGCCCTGCTTGCGGCTGAACGGATTGTTGCCGGGGCGAGGCCCGGAGGGACGCTGATGCGCGCCGGAGCTCGATGCGGCCTGACCTGGCGTCGGGGCGCCGGACTGCGGACGGGATGCGGCCGGCTTGCCGCCGGGAGTCGGATGTCCCTGGGAACGCTGCGCCGGCTTCGGGCCGCCCTGAGACGACTTCGGCTTGCCATGCTGCGCGGGGGACGCGGGCTTGGCACCGGGAACCGGATGAGCCGCCGGAGCCGGATGCGGATGGGCGCCGGACGCGCCGGATGCGGCGGGCGCCGGGCTGGGTTTGCCGGAAGCGGCCGGCTTGGCCGGCGCCGGCTGATGGGAGGCGGGAGCCTCGGTCTTGGGGGCGGCCGGCGCCGCCTGTTCCTTGAACGCCGTCCTCAGACGACGGGCCACCGGCGGCTCGACGGTGGACGACGCGGACTTGACGAACTCTCCCATGTCCTTGAGCTTCTCAAGAACGGTTTTGCTGTCCACGCCAAGAGCCTTGGCCAATTCATACACGCGTGGTTTCGCCACTAATTTCTCCTATCCGAGACCGCGCGCGCGTCGGCGCGGTCAACCTTCGATGACGGCGAGCTTATCCTGTCTCATCGTGCGACCATGATCGTGCTACCTCGTCTCTGTCCGCCCGCTGGGCATAGTACACCCGCGAACACCGCAATCAAGCATACTCACGCCTGTGGATGTGCGGTCTGAGCTCCTTCGCCGGCGACCTCGCCCTTCGCGGCGTGGGCCTCGGCGGATTCGATGCCGATCTTCCAACCGGTGAGCTTGGCGGCCAGGCGGGCGTTCTGGCCCTCCTTGCCGATGGCCAGCGACAGCTGGTCGTCGTGGATGAAGGCGATGGCGGTCTTGTTCTTCTCGCTGATGACCTGCACGCCCGTGGCGACGGCCGGCGACAGCGCGGAGGCCACGAACTTCGCGGGATCGGCGGACCAATCGACGATGTCGATCTTCTCCGGTCCCAGATTCTCCATGACGGCGCGCACACGGGCGCCGCCGGGGCCGATCAGCGCGCCATTGGGGTTGACGCCCTCGGTGTTGGCGCGCACCGCGATCTTCGTGCGGGCGCCGGCCTCGCGGGCGATGGCCATGATCGACACGGCCCCCGAGACCAGCTCCGGCACCTCGCGTTCGAAAAGCTTGCGCACCAGCTCGGGATGAGAGCGGGAGACGACGATCTCCGGCCCCTTCAGCCCACGTGCGACGTTGACGACATAGACGCGCAGACGCTCGCCGTGACGATACCGCTCCCCCGGCACCTGCTCGCGGCGCGGAAGGATGGCCTCGACGTCGCCCACCGCGATATGCACGTTGGCCGGGTCGGAGGCGTCCTGTTGCACGATGCCGGTGATGAGGTTGCCCTTCTGCCCGGAGAAGGCGCCGAACACCTTCTCGTCCTCGGCGCGGCGGAACAGCTGGGAGATGACCTGGCGCGCGGTGGCGGCCGCGAGCCTGCCGAAGTCATGCGGGGTGTCGTCGTATTCCTCGCCCAGCGTGGGGGCGGGATGGGGATCGTCCTCGGTCGGCTCCGTCGGGGTCTCGTCGGCGGCCCACACGGTGAAGGTGCCGGCGCGCTCGTCCAATTCGATGCGGGCGTGCTTCGCGGCATGCGGGGTCTTGAGATACGCCAACCGCAGGGCCTCGGCGAGCGCCGCATCCAGCGTCTCGGCGTCGATGCCCTGTTCCGCGGCGAGTTTGTGCATTCCTGCCAGGTCCAGTTCCATGTGTGAGACCCTCCTATGCAATTATTCCGGCCAAATTCCGGCATTCCAAGCGCTTGGCCCAATGGTCACAGTCAATTATTAGTCTAGGGGCTTATGCAGACACGCCTCCTCCCGTTCCTCCGCGCTTCGGCCGTGGGCGCACGCGTCGCGGCGGCCATCATGGTGTGCGCGATGACGGGCACGTTGGCCTCCTGTTCGATGCCGCGCGTCGAGGGGCGTGCCGAGGCTGAGTCCCGTGCCGCGGCCAGCCCCTGCGAGACGGCCTATGATGCCGCAAGCGCCCATATGTCCCTTGCCTTCGCGGGATTGTCCGGCTTGGGCACAGCTGCCGGGGCGGATGCGGGGAACGCGGACGGCGGCAGCGAAGCGCACGGGCCCGACAAGGACGCGAATGCCTTCGACGATCGGGCGACGGCCCCTGTCGCGGATATCTCGCGTTATATCGCCGCGGATGCGGCGCGTTCCGACTGGCTGGATGTGGCCGCGAACTGCAGCGCGCGTTTCGCCGAGGGGGTGCTGCGCAGCGCGCAGGCCTCGGCCCGTCTGTCCGAGCTGGCCGCGCGGATGCAGCTTGATGCGGCGGATGCCAGCGCGCTGACCCGTTTGGACGGGGTGGAGGATTCATCGGTGCCGCCCGAAGGTCTGCGCACGGTTGCTCTGGCAGAGGACCGGGCTGGTTTCGCATTGGAGGTGCTGGCCGCACGCGGCGCCGCCGGCGCCACATTGCAGGCCAGCGACCGGCACAAGACCACTACGCAGCAACTGGTGTCCTTGGCCGGTGGCGACGATCCGCGCGCCAAGGTATACGAAATCAGCGAGCTACTGGCCCACCCCGACGTCATCGAAGACCCCGCCACAGGACTTGCCGCACCGACGGCGGCCGTCGTCGAGCTCGACTGCGCGCGCCAATCCCTCGCGCCCTTCGCCACCCCCGGTGGCGCTGACGGCACCACGGCGGACCTGCGCGCCATCGCCGCCCTCATCGCCAACCGCGCCGCCGCAGCCTTTGCCCTCGGCTATTCTTCCTTCGACGCCGCGCTCCTCACCGCCGAAGCCGAAAAGTAAGGGTACCGGCGCGACGCCTTACGCAGCGCCGCGCCTTAATGAACCGGCTAGGCTATGAGCCTGAGCAACTGGTAGAGCTGCCAGAGGCTGTGCACGTCGAAACGTGCTCCTTCGACCACTGCGTAGTGTTCGGAACCACCCATGTGGATGGCCACCGATTTGCCACGCACGGTCAGTTCGCCATGTACCGTGATATTATTCATTTGTACCCTTAATGGTTAAGGGCGAAAGCCGATAACCATCGAAGGCCCGGCATTGAACCGCACCCCGATTGTTGGACTGAAGAAATTCAGATTCGATGATTGGAGGTGTGGTTCTTTCGTATGCGAGAGGATCGAAGGAAACG
>NZ_JBKETB010000007.1:0-148617 GCF_056355835.1 Bifidobacterium sp. LH_730 | reverse complement strand
CGAGCGGTTCAAGACCGAGCTGGACGCGTACATCGTCCACTGGAACACCAAACGACGCCAGATACGACTCGAGGGACACACCCCGGAGGAATACCGGAACATGTCCCTCGCAGCCCGACCCCCGTATCCTAATAAACAACGTCCAACAAACGGGGCGCAGTTCATTGCCGGCAGCCAACCCCTTTGCTGATTGTCTGCCATTCTAACCCACGCTCCGACACATGCTCGTAACAGAGCGTCCATCAGGCGGACAATCCGCCTCGTTGCGGCTGGTCGCAACGGCTTCGACGCCCCGGCGCACAGGGCCTATGCCCGGGGGAACGCCTGCCAATACCGCGCCTTGAGCTGTTCGATGGAGACGTGGGTGTATCGCTGGGTGGTTTTGAGCGAGGAGTGGCCAAGCAGCTCCTGCACCTCGCGCAGGTCGGCGCCGCCGTCGAGCATATGCGTGGCAGCGGAGTGACGCAGGGCGTGCGGGCTCACGTCGGGCACGCCGGCCAGTCCGGCGGCTTGGTGCACGATCCGCCGGGCCACCCGCGCGTCGAGGCGCCCTCCGCGGGCGCCGAGGAACAGCGCCCCTGACGCCCGCCCCCGTTCGAGCGCGGGGCGGCCCCGATCGATCCATTCCGACAGGGCCCGGGCGGCCGGCGAGCCGAAGGGCACGACGCGCTGCTTGGAACCCTTGCCGGTCACCTTGAGGGTCCGCGAGGCGAAGTCCACGTCGCCCACATCGAGTCCGACGAGCTCGGCCACGCGGATGCCCGTGGCATAGAGCGTCTCGACCACGGCCGCGTCGCGCAGCGCCAGCGACGGATCCTTCGCCCGCGTTCCATCATCGCCACGGGCCGCGCGGTCGTCCGCAACATCCATCATCCGCCGCGCCTCGGGCTCGGTAAGGACGGCGGGCAGCGTCTCGGGAATGCGCGGGGTCTTCAGGCTCGCGGCGGGATCGACCGGCACCAGGCCATGCTCATGCGCCCAGGCGAAGAAGCCACGCACGGCGACGACCGCGCGCGCCATGCTCGACCGGGCGTGCGTGCGCGAGGCATCGGCCATCCACGCGCGCAGATCCTCCAGCGCGACCTGCCCGGGCGCGTCGATGCCCCGTCTGGAAAGAAAGGACAGGCAGGAGCCGATATCGTCTCCGTATGCTTTGAGCGTATTGTCGCTCAGCCCCTGGTTCGCACGGGCATGACGCAGGAAGCCGGCCAACGATGCGTCCAGGTCCATATATGCGCCTCCCCGTGCCCCGCGTGTGCTGATAGGATAATCCTATTCCCCCGCTCCCCGGCCCGGCCGTCGGCGCCCCAGCGGGCGACGGCGAACGAATCCCAGGGAAAGAGCGGACGTGCTGCATATCCAAGGCATCAGCAAGCAATACCGGACCGGCGACTTCGTCCAGCGCGCGTTGGACGAAGTGAGCCTCGACCTGCGCGACAGCGAATTCGTCGCGATCCTGGGCCCCTCCGGCTCCGGCAAGACCACGCTGCTCAACATCATCGGCGGACTCGACCGCTATGACGACGGCGACCTCGTGATCAACGGCATCTCGACGAAGCGATACCGGGACCGCGACTGGGACTCCTACCGCAACCACACGGTCGGATTCGTGTTCCAAAGCTACAATCTGATCCCCCACCAGACGATCCTGCGGAACGTGGAGCTGGCGCTGACCATCTCCGGCGTGCCGAAGGGCGAGCGGCGCGAACGCGCGCGCAAGGCCCTGGAGAGGGTCGGGCTCGGCCAGCACGTCGACAAGCGGCCGAACCAACTCTCCGGCGGGCAGATGCAGCGCGTGGCCATCGCCCGCGCGCTGGTCAACGATCCGAGCATCGTGCTGGCCGACGAGCCGACCGGCGCGCTCGACTCGGACACCTCCGTGCAGATCATGGACCTGCTCAAGGAGGTGGCGCAGGACCGGCTGGTCGTGATGGTCACGCACAACCCGGAGCTGGCGCATGAATACGCCACGCGCATCGTGGAATTGAAGGATGGCGTGATCCGCACCGATTCCAACCCCTATGCGCCGGGAGCCGGGAACGGGAACGACGCCGACGGCACGTCCGGCCCGTCCGAGGCCCCGGTGGACGGCTCCGTCGCCCCGGCATCGGACGGCCCGCGGCACGCGGCCTCCCATGCCAAGACGCGTCCGGCGCGCCGGACCACGGCCGACGCCCGCGGCAACATGGGGCGCGCCTCGATGTCGCTGGCGACTTCGCTGGCGCTGAGCTTCAACAACCTCGTCACGAAGAAGGCGCGCACCTTCCTGACCGCCTTCGCCGGTTCCATCGGCATCATCGGCATCGCGCTGATCATGTCGGTGTCGGCGGGCGTCAACACCTACATCGGCGACATCCAACGCGACACTATGACCGCGTATCCAATCACCATCGACGCGAAGACCTTCGATCTGTCCTCGCTGATGGCCGAGTCGGCCAACGCGGCCGCCAGCCATGGCAAAAAGCACGACAGCAAGGCCATCTACGCCGACGATTCGGCCGTCAAGGACGCCTCGACGATGACCAGCTCGATCACCGAGAACAATCTGAGCGCGTTCAAGAAATACCTCGATAAAAAGGACAGCCCCGTGCGGCAATACGTCGGTTCGGCGGGCATCCAGTATTCCTATAATCCGCGCTTCTCCGTGTTCACCCATGATCCGGAGGGCACGCTGGTCAGCGCCGACGGCGTGACCGTGGGCGGCACCGGCAGCCAGTCGATGGCCTCGCAGCTGGCCAGCGGCTCGCTGATGTCCACCGACGCCACCACCTTCACCTCCACCCGGATGTCGATGCTCACCGGCAAAACCGACGAGAACGCGGCGCCGGACTCCTTCCACGAGATCATGCCCTCCGCCGACGGCTCCGAGATCAGCAAGGTCGTGCGCGACAACTACCGCGTCGTCAACGGCGACTGGCCTTCCTCGGCCGACGAGGTCGTGCTCGTGCTCAACGACAACAACACGCTGCCGCTGACGACCCTGTATGAGCTGGGCCTCAAGCCGGCCGGCGAATACCACGAGATGATGAGCCAGCTGGATTCCGGCGGCAAGGTCGAGACCAACACTGACGCGATCGACTATTCCACCGCGCTCGACCAGCGGCTCACGCTGATCCCGGCGGCCGACCAGTATGTCAAGGGCGCCGACGGGCATTGGCAGTTCGTCGGCGACAATGTCGACCAAGTGAACGGACTCATGGGCTCCGACAAGGCCATCGCGCTCAAGATCGTGGGCGTGGTCAAGCCCAAGGCCGACGCGGACGCCACGCCGCTGGCCGCCGGCGTCGGATACACGCGCCAGCTCACCGACCGGCTCATCGACGCCGCCGACGCCAGCCAGATCGTCACCGAGCAGCGCGCCGACCAGGCGCATAACGTGCTCAACGGCATGACCTTCTCCCCCACCGACGACGCGGCCAAGGCCGACGACGCCCGGCGGTATGTCGCATCCCTCGGCGTCAGCCAGAAGGCGCAGATGGCCTCCGGCATGATGCAGGCCCAGGCTGCGGCGCAAGGCGGCCAGGGCGGGGATCAGGGCGCGGCCGCCGCCATGGGCTCGATGAGCGAACAGCAGCTCGCCGAGCGATTCGACGCCTATATCACCACCGCCGATCAGGCCGCGTTGGTCGGCATCTACAACCAATACGTCTCCACCGGCACCTATGACGACAATCTCGCCGCCTTCGGCGTGATCAGCCGCGATGCCCCGAACGCCATCAACATCTACGTCGACAGCTTCGAGGACAAGGACCATATCGCCGACGCCATCGACGATTACAATGAGAACGCCAGCCGCAGGGACAAGATCACCTACACCGATTACGTGGGCCTGATGATGAGCTCGGTGACGACGATCATCAACGTCATCACCTATGTGCTCATCGCCTTCGTGGCCGTCTCATTGATCGTCTCCTCGATCATGATCGGCATCATCACCTATATCTCGGTGCTCGAGCGCACCAAGGAGATCGGCATCCTGCGCGCGATGGGCGCCTCGAAGCGCAACGTGTCCAACGTGTTCAACGCGGAGACCGGCATCATCGGCTTGCTGTCCGGTCTGATCGGCGTGGCGGTCACCGTGGCCCTCAACTTCCCGATCAACGCGGTGCTGCACCACTTCATGGGCACCAACGAGGTCAACGCCGTGCTGCCGTGGCCCAATGCGGTGGTTCTGGTGATATTGAGCGTCGTGCTCACGCTGATCGGCGGACTGATCCCCTCGCGCGGCGCGGCGAAGAAGGATCCGGCAACCGCGTTGCGCACGGAGTAGAACATTCATAGGACCGTAACTCAAAGGAAAGGAAGCCGACATGGCATTGCCGAAGGAGATTCCGACCGGCGCGCGCATCGTCGCACGCGTGATCGAGGGCGTGGACCCGGACGACGGGCGCACGAAGTTCCGCGACTATGTGGGGCATGTGACCGCCTGGGACGGCACGACCCTGGAGATGGTGCGCGACGCCACCGCCAATGGATCCCGTCCCGAGCAGCGCGTGTCGATCGAGGCGCATGCGATCGCCACGATCAAGCCGGTGCCGGAACGCCCGCACACCCAGCCGCGGGCCTAACGACGGTTCGTAGCGTCACGACATTGCGAACGACATGCTGCGTTTCGCAGTGTCGTGACGTTTTCGCAGCAGAAGCCGTCACGAATCTGCGAACAACACGCTATGCGTCGCAGTGTCGTGACGTTTTGAGGCCAGAAACGTCACAAAGTTGCGAATAACACGCCGTCTGTCGCAGTGTCGTGACGTTTCCGCTGTACTAGTGGCATGAAGTTCGGAACGATACGTTGCTGTTCCGAGTTTTGTGCCACTGACGCAATGTAAGTGGCACTTTTTTCGGAACAACACACCGTACGTCTGAATTTCGTGCCACTGACATGGACTCAGTGGCACTATTTTCAGAACAACACGCCATTCTTCTGAACTTTGTGCCACTGGCACGGACTCAGCGGCACGAAACTCAGAACAGCAGCGTGTCGTTCGGAATAATGTGCCGCTGACACAGCCGTAGTGGCGCATAATATGCCGTTCTGCCGAAAGTTGTGTCCCTCACAAGGCCACGCACGTGGTTTGCGCGCTCCGTTCCCCGGTCAGACGCAGGATCTGCTCGCCGCGGCGGGCGGAATCCAGCAGGGCTTGCTGCCAGCCATCGGCCGGGATGTCCAATGTGCCGGATGGGCCGGCCACGCCGGAAGCCCGCGCCGCCTTGTAGTCGCGGAAGGGCTGGCCTTCGGCGAAGAAGCCCCGCACGGCCTGCTTGCTTGATGCGTCATCATCGCCGGACACGAAACCGGTGTGCAGATCGTCGGCCATGGCGGTCAGGCGCGCGGCCATATGCCTCAGCAGTTCTTCGACGTTGGCGGCGTCCTCCTCGACCATCGCACGCGTGCGCTCCGGATCGGTCAGGGCCACGCGCGTCATATCGCGCCATGAGCCGGCGGCGAGCGCGGCCGCGATGTTGCGGTCCGGATTGCCGGTCAGCTCGTTGATAAGCGCGGTGGCGACCACATGCGGCATATGGGATATCAGTGCGGCGGCGCGATCATGCGTGGTGTCGTCGAGCACGATGATCCGGTTGCCCACGCCCTCGGTGATCAGACGGGCGACAGCAAGAAACCGCTGATATTCCGTCGCCTGGTCGACGGTCAGCGCCCACAACGCGCCGTCATAGAGCGCGGGATCGGCGGCGGACCATCCCGACAGTTCGTTGCCGGCCATCGGATGCGCGCCGACATACCGCTCCCCCAGTCCGGCGGCCATGACCTGATCGCGCACCATGCCTTTGACCGAGCCCACATCGGTCAACGTCGTCTCAGGATGCGCGTCGAGCAATGGTTTGAGCTCGTCCAGCACAGCAGGCATCGCCTTGAGCGGATTGCACAGCACGATGGCATCCGGCGCGGCCTCGGCCAGCTGCGCCAACGCGGCGACGCATCGGATGCCGTCGCGTTCGGCCTGCGCATACGGGTGCGGCCGATGGTTCCACGCGATGACTTCGTGCCCACGCGCGGCCAAGCGGCGGGCCAACGATCCGCCGATCAGGCCAAGGCCGACGATGCCGACGCGCATACGCGGGCCTGCCGTGTTCGTCACGTTCGTCAAGCTAACCGTATTAGCCAAGTTAGCCATGTTTTCCGTCTGTGCTGAACTTGCCATACTCCCCGCCTTCGCAATGTCCGCTGCAGTTGCCGGGACTCCGCCATTCCTTGAAGTCGTCGAGTTTGTTTCCTGCGACTTATGCATATCGCGCATTCCCTCTGTCACTACCTCTGCCCCGTTCGCTGTCCTCAAGTTCGACGCCGTTCCGCGGATATCCCGACCGCTCACCACATGAGCTCCCGGCGGGTGACCGCGTCACTCTGCCAGTCCGCAGCCAAATGCGCCGCGTCGAGATGCACGCCGCCTTCGGGCAGCATCCAGGCATCCACCGGCGGGTTCGGTCGTTCGCGGCGTGGATAGACGGCCAGGGTCTTGACCCAATCGCCATGTTCGGCCACCTCGGTGAGCACGTCCTGGAACTGGCGCTGCCATGGCGCGGCATCGATGGTGGCGATGAAGCTGTAGGTGCCGGCGTGCCCCTTGATCGGACGGGATATGAAGCTGGTCATGTTCAGCCCGGCGTCACGCAGCACGTCGAGCAGATTCGCCAGCACGCCCGGGCCCGTGGACAGCGGGATGAAGGTGATGATCGTCTCGTATTCGTCCACGCCGTCCTGCCGGGCGCAGGCGAGGAGTCCGGCCGCTTCGTCGCGCGGCGCGAGGACGAGGAATTCGGTGTGCGCGCCCTGATAGTCCTGCACGGCGGTACCGATGGTCGTGAGATGGTAGAGCCTGCCGCAGATGGACGGACCGAAGGCCACATCGCCGGGTTTGAGGTCGCGGCAGGCGGCGCCGTTCGAGGAGGCGGGCTCGGGGATGAGGTTGTGCTCGGCGATGAAACGCTTGCATTGGGCGAGGCCATGAGAGTGCGCATATACATGCGCACCGTCATATTCTGCGACGCTCGCGACGCTATCGGTTCCAGCCCCGGATTCCCGCACGAAGGCATCGAAGGCGACATCGATGCCGACCCGGGCGAATCCGACGGCGTCGTGCGCGTCGATCAGCGCGTCGAGATTCGGCACGACGTATCCCTCGACGTTGTTCTCCCAGGCGATGACGCCCCATGCCTCTCCGGATTCGACGGCGCGCATGATGGCGGGCACATCGGGCAATGCCTCGAGCTGCGGCTCGCTGCCAAGCACGGGCGTAAGCAAAGCGGCCGCCTCGATGGCGGCCTGATGCGTGAAGGTGCCTTCCGGCCCGAGATAGGCCAGCGTTGTTCCAGTCATAGACAACACTGTACCGTCGCGGGCTCACCCGCAGCCTCGTCCGCCCGATGGGCAGACCTTACGGATGCTTCCGACGGATTACGACGATGTGAGAAAACCGTCTATTCCCGATCAGCACCGGTCGAGACGTCAACCATGCCATCGCCCGCGCTCGACGCGTCCATTTCGGCGTCCACCTCGGCATATGCCTGGCGGGGCGGCATGGCGAACCAACGGCGGGGCAGAACCAGCATCAGCACCTGCACGACGATCAGTCCGAAAAGCCAGATGTAACCGGCGTGTTCGCTGAAGAAGGGCATGGGGCTGCCGAAGCCGATGGGCGTCAGCGCGTCGCCGCCGGGACCGGGCATGGCCATCTGCCAAGCCACCAACGAGGAGACGATCAGATGCAGGGCCAGGCCCGTGGCCCCCATGCGCGAGCGCGCGCACCAGGTCGACATGCCCAGGATCAGGAAGGCCAGCACAAGCCCATAGGGGATGTTCATCGAAGCGCCCATGCGGTGCGCCATCGTGCCGATAAGTCCGCTTCCCGCGCCCGCGACAATCGTCACCAGCGCCTTGACCGCCATGCTTTGCCGATGCGACCACGGCATCAGGGCCATATCGACCTCGCCGCCCCGCGCCTTCTTTCCCCGTGCATTCCGCGTGCTGTTCCTCGCAACCATATCCTCCACTCTAACCCCATATACGAAAAGAACCTCCTCCGAAAACCGGAGAAGGTTCTTAAAGAGTTTGATCAGGCGTTAGCCTGGTTATTCTGCTGAGCCGTCAAGCGGAGAGCCCAGTGGGCTCTCCGTAGGCGAAGGGAGCGGCTTTGCCGCGACGCGTCAGAAGAATCAAGCGTTGGCTTGATTATTCTGCCTGCGCTGCTTGGCGCGCCACTTGTACCAATCCTCGCGGCCGAGGATGATCTTGCGCACGCGGATCGACTCGGGCGTCACCTCGACGCACTCGTCCTCGTTCGCGAAGTCCAGCGACTCCTCAAGGCTCATCTTGATTGGCGGGGTGAGCGTCTCGAGCACGTCGGCGGTGGAGGAACGCATGTTGGTCATATGCTTGGCCAGCGTGATGTTCACGTCGAGCTCGTCGGGCTTGTTGTTCACGCCAACGACCTGGCCCTCGTAGACCGGTGACTGCGGGTCGACGAAGAAGTTGCCGCGCGCCTGCAGGCGCTGCATGGCATACGGGGTGGCGACGCCCTTGCGGTCGCACACCATCGAGCCGTTCTGGCGGATGGAGATCGCGCCCGTCCACGGAGCGTAGCCCGCGGAGATCGACGAGGAGATGCCGGTGCCGCGCGTGGCGGTCAGGAGCGCGGTGCGGAAGCCGATCAGACCGCGCGAAGGCACGGTGAACTGCAGGCGCACCCAGCCGGAGCCGTGGTTGGACATCGAGTCCATGCGTCCCTTGCGATCGGCCATGAGCTGCGTGACGGTGCCCATGTATTCCTCGGGCACGTCGATGGTGGTGTTCTCCATCGGCTCGTTGACCACGCCATCGATCTTCTTGGTGACGACCTGCGGGCGGCCGACGGTCAGCTCGTAGCCTTCGCGGCGCATCTCCTCGGCGAGCACGGCCAGCGCGAGTTCGCCGCGGCCCTGCACCTCCCAGGCGTCCGGGCGATCGGTGGGCAGCACTCGGATCGACACGTTGCCGATGAGCTCGCGGTCGAGGCGGTCCTTGATCATGCGGGCGGTGAGCTTGTGGTCCTTGCCCTCGGTGCCGGCCAGCGGGGAGTCGTTGATGCCGAAGGTCATCGAGATGGCGGGCTCGTCGACGTGGATCAGCGGCAGCGGCTTGGGATCGTTGGGGTCGACGATGGTCTCGCCGATCATGATGTCGTTGACGCCCGCGACCGCGACGATGTCGCCGGGGCCGGCGGATTCGACCGGGATGCGCTCGAGGCCCTGCGTGCGCAGCAGCTCGGAGACGCGGAAGCTCTCGATGGAGCCGTCCACACGGGACAGGCCGTAGGTCTTGCCCTTCTCCAGCGTGCCGTTGTAGATGCGCACGAGGCCGAGGCGGCCGAGGAAGTCGGAGGAGTCGATGTTGGCGACATGCGCCTGCAGCGGCGCGCCCTCCTCGTATTCGGGGGCGGGGATGTTGGCGATGATGGAGTCAAACAGCGGCTCGAGATTGTCGTTGTCGGGCAGCGTGCCGTTCGCCGGCTGGTTGACGGAGGCATAGCCGGCCTTGGCGGCGCAGTAGATCACCGGCAGGTCGAGCAGTGCGTCGAGGTCGAGGTCCACGCCCTCCTCGACGACGTCCTGGGCCAGGCCGAGCAGCAGGTCGGTGGCCTCTCCGACGACCTCCTCGATACGGGCGTCGGGACGGTCGGTTTTGTTCACGCACAGGATGACCGGCAGCTTGGCCTCGAGGGCCTTGCGCAGCACGAAGCGGGTCTGCGGCAGCGGGCCTTCGGAGGCGTCGACGAGCAGCACGACGCCGTCGACCATCGAGATGCCGCGCTCGACCTCGCCGCCGAAGTCGGCATGGCCGGGGGTGTCGATGATGTTGAGGGTGATGCCTTCCGGATGGCCGTACTTGGCCGCCAGCGGACCGTTGTATTCCACGGCCGTGTTCTTGGCGAGGATGGTGATGCCCTTCTCGCGCTCCAGGTCATTGGAGTCCATGACGCGGTCGGGCACTTCCTCGCGCTCGTTGAAGACATGCGACTGCTGGAGCATGGCGTTGACCAGCGTCGTCTTGCCGTGGTCGACGTGCGCCACGATCGCCACATTCCTGATATCCCCGCGAACAGCCATCGAAAACCTCTCTTATATCACATTGATTCTTGGGTTCTGTTCAGATTTTTCAGACAAACCAACAGAATGGTATACGTCATGCGCGACAGTCACCTACGCCTCGCCCTCGCGCACAATCTCCGCCGCATCGGGCATGAACGGCGCCAACGACGGCAGTTCGTCGAGCGAGGACAATCCCATCTTCTCAAGGAACATCGGGGAGGTGACCAGCAGCGCGGCCCTTGAGTCGGGATCGACGCCCTCCTCGCGGATCAGGCCGCGCACCGTAAGCGAACGGATGACGCCATCGGAGTTGACGCCGCGGATGGCCGCGACCTGCGCGCGGGTGACCGGCTGCTGGTAGGCGATGATGGCGAGCGCTTCGAGCGCGGCCTGCGACAGACGCGCGGTCTGTCCGTCCGTGACGAAGGCCGATACGACGGGTTCGAATTCGATGCGGCTGGCGAACTGCCATCCGCGCGCCGTGCGCCGCAATTCATACCCCCGGTTCTCGTTGGCATAGGAGTCCCGCAGCCTCTCCAGGGCCTCCCCCACCTCGCGTTCGTCGACGGCGAGCACGCGCGCCATATCGGCGGCCTCCTGCGGCCGGTCGGCGACCATAAGAATCGCCTCGAGGCAGGAATCAAGCCCGCCGGGGAAGTCGTCGACGGTGAAATCGACGTATTCAGGGCGCGAAGGAGCGCTGGCAGGAGTGCCGGTGGCGGTGTCGCCGGTGCCGGTGGTAGCGTCGCCGGTGCCGGTGGCATCGGTCGAAGCGTTCTGCTCGTCGGCGGGGGTCAATTCGTCGCGATCGGTCATATCAGGCGAAATCTCCTTCGGATATGGTCATGCCGGGGTCGTCGGCGCCGGCAACCCAACGCAGGTGCAACGGTGCATAGGGGCCGGATTGGCGGAATTGCACGACGCCCTGTTTGAAGAACGCGAGCAGTGACAGGAAGCGGGCCACGATCTCGATGCGGCTGGCGGCATCGGCGGTCAGTTCGGCGAAGGTCATCGAACCGCCCTCCCCCAAGGCGCGCAGGCGTTCGCGCACAATGGCCGACTGGGCCTTCAAATCGACCAACGGCACATGCAATTGGTGGACGGAGACCTCGGCGGCGGGCGCGTTGGCGAACACGGCCGCGGCCAGGCGCGCCAGATCCTCCGGCCCAAGCGTCCATGCGAGTTCCGGCAGCATCGAGGCGACGGATTCATCGAGCGCCGCGGGATGCGGGAACCGCCCGGCGTTGGCGTCGATGCGCGCGCGGAAATCGGCGGCGGCCCGTTTGAACGCGCGGTATTGCACCAGGCGCGCGAACAGAAGGTCGCGTTCGCGCAGCGCCTCCATGCTGGCCTCGTCGCGCGCCCCATCCTCGCCGCCGGGCAGCAGGGCCGCGCTTTTGGCTTCGACCAGCACCGAGGCGACGTCGAGGAAGGCGCTGGCCTCCTCCATATTGCGCCCTTCGGACACGTCGAGGCCGCGCACATAGGCGAGGAATTCCTCGGTGATGGCCGACAGCGACACCTCGGTCAGGTCGAGGCGGCGGTTGGCGATCATCGACAGCAGCGCGTCGAAGGGGCCCGAGTAGACCTCAAGGTCGACGGAGAAGCCGGGGACGGCGGCCGTGTCGGCGCCCGCCCCGCCAGGCGTCGCGACCGACGGTCCGCCGGCAGCACCGCTGGTTGTTCCATCGCTCGCCTCGCCGGACGCCAAGGAGGGTCCCGGTCCGGCCCCGTCCTCCGACGTGGGGGCGATGAGCTCGGGCTGTTCCTGTTCCTCGGACATGACGATGGCGATATGGGTGCGGCCGGAAACGTAGACCGCCCGTCAGGCGACGATGCCCTTGGCGATCAGCTCGCGCGCCACTTCGCGGTATTCCTTGGCGGTCTTGTGGCCGGGCGCGTAGATGGTGATCGGCGCGGCCGCGACATTGGAGTCGGGCAGCTTGATCGAACGGGAGATGACGGTGTGCAGCACCTTGTCGTCGAAGGCCTCGCCGATGCGCTGCGTGACCTCCTCGCAGTGCAGGGTCTTGGTGAACATCGTCACCAGCACGCCGTAGACCTCGAGCGAGGGATTGATGCGGCGCTGGACCTTCTCGATGGACTGCATCAACAGGGCCACGCCGCGCAGCGCGAAGAACTCGGCGGCCACCGGGATGATCACGCCGTCGGCCGCGGTCAGCGCGTTGACGGTGAGCAGACCCAGCGAGGGCTGGCAGTCGATGATGATGACATCGTATTCGTTCTTGAGGCTCCGCAGCACGCCGGTGAGCACCTGCTCGCGCCCGACCTCGGTGACCAGCTGCACCTCGGCGGCCGACAGGTCGATGTTCGCCGGGATCACGTCGATGTTCTCGAATTCGGTGTGCTGCACCACGTCATGCGGGTCGGTCGAGGGATCGAACAGCGCGGTGTAGATCGTGTTATCGACGGTGTTCGCGTTGATGCCCAGGCCCACGGTGGCGGCGCCCTGCGGATCGAAGTCGACGATCAGGCAGCGCCGGCCATATTGGCTCAACGCGCCCGCGATATTGATGGAACTGGTGGTTTTGCCGACGCCGCCCTTCTGGTTGCACATGGCGATGACCCGCGCCGGACCGTGCTGCCGCAACGGTTCGGGGGCGGGGAAGGTCTCGTATTCGCGTCCAAGCATATCCACAGGCATATGGCTCACCTTATCATCAGCGTCGGTCGTGCGGACGGCGGTCTGGCCGGCGTTCCGGGCGGCGGTGCGCCCCATGGCGCGCACCGTGCCGGGCAGGTCGAAGGCACCCTGCGCAAACGTTCCCTCGTTCATAATTTCATAGATTAACGGTATGGCGATGGGAACGTCGGGAATTGCTGGGAATGTCGGAGAGACGGGCACTGGACCGTTCTCGATTCCGGCTCCAGTGGCTTTTTCCAGAACTGTGGTGAATAAGGATACTTTCGCCGGGAAACAGTCCACTGGACTGTTTCTTATTCCGGCTCAGACGGCGTCCTTATGCAATTCCCTTGGAATTGCGGGACGCCGCCCGTGGATGCGAGGTCAGATAGGCCTCGATAAGCGTTTCGGGGCTGATATGCGTGTATATCTGCGTCGTCGTCACACTGGCGTGCCCCAGCAGCTCCTGCACGGTGCGCACGTCGGCTCCGCCCTGGATCAGATGGGTGGCGAAGGAGTGGCGCAGGGTGTGCGGGTGCAGCGGGCGGTCGATATGCGCGCGTTCGCCGGCCAGCTTGACGACCTCCCACACGGATTGGCGGGATATGCGGGCGCCGCGTTTGTTGAGGAACAGGGCGCGTCTTTCCGGGCCGTGCGAGCGCGCACGGGTCTCGAGGGCCGGGCGGGCATGGTCCAGATACCGCCGCAGCGCCGCGCGGGCGTATCCGCCGACCGGCACGAGGCGCTGCTTGGAGCCCTTGCCGGTCAGCCGCACGACGCGCTCGTCCAGGTCGAGGTCGGCGAGGTCGGCACCGCAGGCCTCGGAGACACGGCAGCCGGTGGCATACATGAACTCGAGCAGGGCCTTGTCTCGCAAGGGTATCGGGTCGACGACCCCGATGGGCTCCCCGCCGGCGCCTGGGTCCGCCGGAACCGGCACGGCGTCGAGCAGACGGGCCACCTCGTCGACGGACAGCACGTCGGGCAGCGTGGAGGCACCCTTGGGCGCCTTGACCCGGGCCGCCACATCGTCCCCGACCGCATGCTGGGCGAGCGCGAAACGGTGGAACTCATGGATCGAAGCCAGCCGGCGCGCCTTGGAACGGGACGATTCCCCCGCCTCGTCGAGCGCGGCGACATAGTCCTCGACGTCCTGCCTGCGGATCGCGCGCGGACCATCGACGCCACGGGCGGCGAGCCAGTCGACGTAGCGCCTCAGATCGGTGCCATAGGCCTCGATCGTCGAGGCCGCCAGACCGCGCTCCACATCGATATGCGCCATGAACTGCTCCAGCAGCCGCCCGAACCCGTCCCTCGTCGCCATGCCCCTCATCCTAACGCCCCGGCACCCGACCGGCGGCGTTGTAAGGCGCGATTGATAAAGTGAACGCGTAGAGCATCCCCTGTGCGTAAAGGAGTCTTGGCTTGTCGGCTGAACTCGAGGACATCCATGAGGAGTGTGGCATCTTCGGCGTATGGGGGCACCCGGACGCCGCGCGACTGACGTATTTCGGCCTGCACGCATTGCAGCACCGCGGTCAGGAGGGCGCCGGCATCGTCTCCAACGACCACGGCCACCTCATCGGCCACCGCGGACTCGGCCTGCTGACCCAGGTCTTCTCCGACGAGCACGAGATCGCCCGTCTCAAGGGCGACGCCGCCATCGGCCATGTGCGCTACGCGACGGCCGGCTCGGGCGGCGTGGACAATATCCAGCCCTTCATCTTCCGCTTCCATGACGGCGACGTGGCGCTGTGCCACAACGGCAACCTCACCAACTGCCCGACCCTGCGGCGCGAGCTCGAGGACCGCGGCGCGATCTTCCATTCGAACTCCGACACCGAGGTGCTGATGCACCTCATCCGCCGCTCCATGCAGCGCACCTTCATGGACAAGCTCAAGGAGTCCCTCAACCTCGTGCACGGCGGCTTCGCCTACCTGCTCATGACCCAGGACGCGATGATCGGCGCGCTCGACCCCAACGGCTTCCGCCCGCTGTCGCTGGGCAAGATGAAGAACGGCGCCTATGTGCTGGCCTCCGAGACCTGCGCGCTCGATGTGGTGGGCGCCGAGCTCGTGCGCGACATCCGCCCCGGCGAGATCGTCGTCGTCGACGCGCACGGATACAAGATCGTGCAATACACCAACGAGACGCAGCTGGCGATCTGCTCGATGGAGTTCATCTATTTCGCCCGCCCCGACTCCAATATCTACGGCGTCAACGTGCACTCCGCGCGCAAGCGCATGGGCGCGCGTCTGGCCGCCGAGTCTCCGGTCGAGGCCGATATGGTCATCGGCGTGCCGAACTCCTCCCTGTCCGCCGCCTCCGGCTATGCCGAGGCCTCGGGCCTGCCCAACGAGATGGGCCTGATCAAGAACCAATACGTGGCCCGCACCTTCATCCAGCCCACGCAGGAACTGCGCGAACAGGGAGTCAGGATGAAGCTCTCCGCCGTGCGCGGCGTGGTCAAGGGCAAGCGCGTCATCGTCATCGACGATTCGATCGTGCGCGGCACCACCTCCAAGCGCATCGTGCAGCTGTTGAAGGAGGCGGGCGCGGCCGAGGTGCATATGCGCATCAGCTCGCCGCCGCTCAAATACCCCTGCTTCTATGGCATCGATATCTCGACCACCAAGGAGCTCATCGCCTCCAAGAAGTCGGTGGAGGAGATCCGCGACTATATCGGCGCGGATTCGCTTGCCTTCCTCTCGCTCGATGGCTTGGTCGAATCCATCGGCCTCAACACCTCCGCGCCTTACGGCGGCCTGTGCGTGGCCTATTTCAACGGCGACTATCCCACGGCCCTGGACGACTACGAGCAGGACTTCCTCGCCTCGCTGACGCCCGAGGACCGCATCAAGCTCCCCCGGTTCGCCCTCGACAACAGCGAATACGAGGGCAACGAATACTCCTGCCAGAAGGGCCTCAAGCCCGGCGAATGGCATCCGAAGGCCGAGGCGTAAACCCTCCCCCAACACCCGTCGAATCCACAGAATCCAACAAAACCCAAGAAAGGTCCATCCATGCCCACAGCCTATGAGAACGCCGGCGTCAGCGTCGAAGCAGGGTACGAGGTCGTCAACCGCATCAAGAGCCACGTGGCCCGCACCGGCCGCCCGGGCGCCGGCGGCATCGGCGGCTTCGGAGGCCTGTTCGACCTGTCTCTGCTCGGATACAAGGAGCCGGTGCTGATCTCCGGCACCGACGGCGTGGGCACCAAGCTCATGGTCGCCAAGATGATGAACAAGCACGACACCATCGGCCAGGACTGCGTGGCCATGTGCGTCAACGACATCCTCGCCCAAGGCGCCGAGCCGCTGTTCTTCCTTGATTACATCGCCTGCGGCAAGAACGATCCGGCCCTGCTGGAGCAGGTCGTCAAGGGCGTGGCCGACGGCTGCGTCGACGCCGGCGCCGCGCTGGTGGGCGGCGAGACCGCCGAGATGCCCGATATGTACGACCCCGACGAATACGATCTGGCCGGCTTCACCGTCGGCGTGGCCGAGAAGTCGAAGATCATCGACGGCACGAAGATCGCCGAGGGCGACGTGCTCATCGGCCTGCCCTCCTCCGGCATCCACTCCAACGGCTATTCGCTGGTGCGCAAGATCTTCTTCAAGGACCACGACTACACGGTCGACTCCGTGATCGACGAGCTTGGCGGCGAGACCCTGGGCGAGGAGATCCTGAAGCCCACACGCATCTACGCCAAGCCGCTGAAGCCCCTGTTCGCCGGCGACGACCTGCTGCACGGCGTGGCGCATATCACCGGCGGCGCGTTCGTCGAGAAGGTGCCGCGCATCATCCCCGAGGGCCTGGCCGCGAGCTTCGACATCACCTCGTGGGAGGTCCCGGCGATCTTCCAGCTCATGGAGCGCCTCGGCGGCATCGATCACAAGGAGATGTACAACATCTTCAACATGGGCATCGGCATGGTGCTCGTCGTCTCGCCGGAGAAGGCGGCCGAGGTCGAGTCCATCCTCGACGCCGAGAACGAGGTCCACTTCCGCGTCGGCGAGATCGCCAAGGACATCGACGGCACGAGGATCCAGCTGCACGACTGACGGCACGTTGCCATCAATGGGAGACGCATGCGTCTCCCATTGTCATCCTGGACGAATCCGTCGTCGTCCCAAGCAAAGTTCCACGCGTCTTATTGTCATCCTGAGCGAAGCCCGAAAGGGCGCAGCCGAAGGATCCCTCCCCAAGGAAAGGCATTGATATGAAGGTTCTGGTCATCGGTTCGGGCGCGCGCGAGCACGCCATCGCCCACGCGCTGCTGCGCGGCGGTTCCACCGAGGAAGTGACCGTCGCCCCCGGCAATCCGGGCATGGAGCGCGACGGCATCCGCACCACGAAGCTGAGCGAGTCCAACCACGCCGCGCTCATCGACTTCGTGAAGAACAACGGCTACGACTGGGTGTTCGTCGGTCCCGAGGTGCCGCTGATCGAAGGTCTCGTCGACGATTTCCAGGCCGCCGGCATCAAGGCCTTCGGCCCGAACAAGGCCGCCGCGCAGATCGAAGGATCCAAGGACTTCGCCAAGCAGCTCATGGCCCGCCACGCCATCCCGACCGCCGGATACCGGACTTTCGCCGACCTTGAGCCGGCCAAGCGCTACGTCGCCGAGCACGGCGCGCCGATCGTCATCAAGGCCGACGGCCTGGCCGCCGGCAAGGGAGTGACCGTCGCCATGGACGAGGAGACCGCGAACGCCGCGCTCGACGATATCTTCGTCGACCACCGCTTCGGCTCCGCCGGCGCGAAGGTCGTCATCGAGGACTTCCTCGAGGGCCAGGAATTCTCCCTGATGAGCTTCGTCCACGGCACCGATTTCTGGCCGATGCCGATCTCGCAGGACCACAAGCGCGCCTACGACGGCGACAAGGGCCCCAACACGGGCGGCATGGGCGCCTACAGCCCGGTCCCCCAGATTCCCGCCGCCGTCATCGAGCAGGCCATCGAGACCATCGTCAGGCCCACCGTCGAGGCCATGTCCGAAGAAGGCACGCCGTTCACCGGCATCCTCTACGCCGGCCTCATCGCCACCGCCGACGGCCCGAAGGTCATCGAGTTCAACGCCCGCTTCGGCGACCCCGAGACCGAGGTCGTGCTGCCCAAGCTCACCTCCGACCTCGGTGCCGGCATCGCCGCCATCCTCGACGGCCGCGAACCGGAGTTCACCTGGGACGACACCAACGCCACGCTTGGCGTCGTGCTCGCCTCCGACGGATATCCGACCAACGTCATCAAGGGCGCACGTATCCCCGACATCCCCGTCGACGACGATTCCCATGTATATTACGCCGGCGTCGCCTCCGGCGAGGAGTCCAGCACGCTCGTCGCTTCCTCCGGCCGCGTGCTGCTGGTCGAAACTACCGCCCCCGACATCAAAGCGGCGCAGGACAAGGTCTACGCGATCCTCGACAAGCTCGACGTGAGCGGCATGTTCTACCGCCACGACATCGGTGCCAAAGCGCTTGGCGCGCGCTGACGGAGTGTCTATCCATAGAAATTCTCCCTTTTCTCGTGCTCGGCGCACATTGGTACGAGAAAAGGGAGATTTTTCATATCGTTTTTCGCTCTTTTCTCGTACCAGCACCGTCGCTGGCACGAGAAAAGGGAGAAATCTGCGTCCCGCCGCATGCCCATACGGGCAGAGATGCGCGTCCGTGGACGGGGAACGGACGGATATGCAAATATACGGATATATGGTGAGGGCCCTTGCGGATTTCCGCAAGGGCCCTCACCGTATCAATCACACGTCAGGGGACGGATATCACTGCTGATCCTCGTGGCGGGGAATCAGGAAGGAGCAGGCCAGCGCCAGGGCCAGCATCACGGCGCAGGCGACCATGGAGGCGGCCCAGCCCGCGGTGGTGCCGGAGGAGGCGGCGAACAGGTTCATCACCATGTAGAGGATGGCGTAGCTCAGGCCGGCGCCCAGGTTGAACATGCCCGAGTTCATGCCCGGCAGGTAGCCCGGGTTGTCCTTCGGGGAGAGCACGATGCCCAGGCCGTTGAGCATGATGTTCACGGTGCCCGCGTAGCTGGCGCCAAGGGCCAGGGACATGACGACCAGAGCCCACACGCTCGGCGAGTTGGAGACGAACACGCCGAAGAGCACGGCCACGATGCTCACCACCATGCCGGCGCGCAGCACCTTGCGGTAGCCGAACTTGGAGGCCAGCACACCGGCGACGGGGCCGAAGGCCAGGCCGATGAGGGCATACGGGGTCAGGGTGGCGAAGGAGACGACGTCGGCGCCCAGGCCCACGCCGTTCTCGGTGTCCTGCGCGAGGGCCGGCACGATGCCGTTCATGATCGCGAACACGCCGGTCATGGTCATCAGGGTGGTCAGCAGCAGGCCCCAGGTGCGGCGCTGCTTCATGTAGTGGGTGGAGACCAGCGGCGCCTTGGAGCGCTTCTCGATCTGCCAGAAGATCACGAAGAACACGGCGGCGAGCACGACCAGGCCGCCGATCATCAGCCAGTTGGCCTCGCCGAGCTTCTGGATCTCGTTGGTGACCATGTAGGCGGCGACGAAGGCGATGCCCAGGGCGATGACGCCCGGCCAATCCATCTTCGGGGTGTCCTCGGCGGTGCTTTCCTCCACGGCGAACATCACGAGCACGACGGCGACGACCGCGATTGCGGCCATGGTCCAGAACACGGAGCGGAAGCCGAAGGTGCCGGCCAGCCAGCCGCCCAGGATTGCGTCGACGCCGGCGATGCCGCCGTTGACGGAGGTGAGGATGGCCATGAGCTTGGCATACTTCTTATCCTCGGTGACGCGCACGTGCAGCATGATCAGGCACATCGGCACAATCGGGCCGGAGGTGCCCTGCAGGATGCGGCCGACCATGAGGATCGTCACATTCGGGGCGATGGCGGAGATCGCGCAGCCGACGATGGTGGCGATGAGGATGCCGATCAGCACCTTCTTGCGGCCGATGAGATCGGCCAAGCGCGGCAGGAACAGCGAGAACAAAGCCGCGGAGGTGAAGAACACCGTCTGGCTCAGGCCGATCTGCGAGGAGGTGGTGTTGAGCTCATGCTCCATGGTGGTCAGCGCCGGGGAAAGCATGGATGCGTTGAGCTGGAAGGCGAAGATGGCCACCAGCAGGGCCGCCATCAGCGCGACGATGGATTTGCCGCCCTCGTCGAGCATCTTGTCGTTCTTGGTTTCGGTCATGGTTCTTTCCTTGTCTTCTTCTTGGGGGAAAAATGGGTGGGGCCGGCCATGGGCTCGGCCGGCCCCGCATGCATCGGATCGGGGAACGGACCGGTCTCAGCCGATGGTCGTGATCGCGTCGGCCACGAGGTCCCAGAACCTCTCGAAATCGAGGTCGACGGCGACCTGGGTGTGGCACTGGTCGGCCGACGGCTCTGGGCCACGCAGATCGGCCACGGTCATGCCGAGGGTCAGCTCGCCGTGGATCTCCACATCGAGCGGGCAACGGCGGGTGCTCACCACCGACGGGTCGATGAGGTAGGCGACCGTGCACGGGTCGTGCACCGGCGGGTCGATGAAGTCCTGGTTGTTGCGGTAGGTCTCGCGGAAGAAGTCCATGAGGCCGGAGACGAACATCGCCAGATCGGTGCCGATGCCTTCGATGCGGCTCTGCACCTCGGGGGTGCACAAGGCCTGGTGGGTCAGGTCGAGGCCGACCATGGTGACCGGCCATGCCTCGTTGAACACGATGTGCGCGGCCTCGGGATCGACCTTGATGTTGAACTCGGCCACGGGGCTCCAGTTGCCCACGTGATAGCCGCCGCCCATCAGCACGACTTCCTTGACGCGCTCCACGATGCGCGGCTCCATGCGCGCGGCCATCGCGATATTGGTCAGGGGGCCGGTGGGCACCAGCGTGACGGTGCCGGGCTCGTTGGCCATGATGGTCTCGATGATCCAGTTGACCGCGTGTCCCTCGTCGAGCGGGCGGGTGGGCACGGGCAGTTCGACGCCGTCGAGGCCGGATTCGCCGTGGATGGAGGCGGCGACCTCCTGCGGGCGCACGATCGGACGGTCGCAGCCGGCGTGCACGGGAATATGCGGGGCATGCGCCTTCTCCAGCACGGCGCGGGCGTTGGTGGTCACCTTCCCAAGGCTTTGGTTGCCGCCGACGGTGGTCACGCCCAGCAGGTCGATCCCGGGGTTGCCGAGCGCCAGCAGGATCGCCACCGCGTCGTCGTGGCCCGGATCGCAGTCCAGGATGATCTTCTTGGCCATTGCCACTCCTTTGTTCAATGGATATTGGTTGGTGCGATTGAGTTGGGATGAAATGCGCCGGCGGGACGGGGAGGGGAAGAAGACCCGCCCCGCCGGCGACGTCTTGGATGGCTGGTCCGCCGGTTCAGCGCGCGCCAAATGCGCGCAGCATCGCCTCGGCGTCGGCCAGCGTGATCTCGCGCGGCGTGTTGCCGGCGAAACGCTCGTCGACGACGGCCTGCGCGTTCGAGGCCAGCTCGTCGGAGTCGATGCCATAGTCCTCGACGGGGTGCAGGCCCAGCACGCGGTCGCGGAAGTCCTTCACCGCGGCCACGGCCATGGCGCTCGCTTCCTCGGCCGAAAGACCCTCCGGATACGTCACGCCGAGGATCTGGCCGATCTCGCGCACCTTGTCGCGACGGACCGGGGCGACGAATTCCATCACCGCGGGCAGCGCGTAGCCGACGGCCTCGCCGTGCACGATGTGGTACTTCGAGCCCAGCACATGCGCGATCGAATGGCCGGCGATGGTGCCGGAGTTGTTCAGCGCCCAGCCGGCCAGCGTGGCCGCCACCATCACGCGCTCGCGGGCGTGGCGGTCCTTGCCGTTGGCGACGGCCGCGGGCAGGTAGTTGGCCAGCAGGAACATGACCTTCTCGCAGATCGCATCGGCGACCGGCGAGGCCATGCGCGACAGATATCCCTCGGCCGCATGGCAGAAGGCGTCGAGGCCGCAGGCGATTGTCATCTTCGCGGGCAGCGTGAGCACGAGGTCGGGGCAGAGCACCGCCAGTTCGCTCACGGCCGGGTCGGCGAGCACGGCCAGCTTGCGGTCTGTCTCCTCGTCGGTGACGACCAGCGCGTTCGACAGCTCGCTGCCGGTGCCGGAGGTGGTGGGCACGGCGATCATGCCGGGGCAGGGCGCGATCGGCGTGGACGGATCGGTGTAGTCGATGATCGAACCGCCGTTGACGCGCACGATGTTCACGCCGCGGGCCACATCCATCGAGCTGCCGCCGCCGATGGCGACGATGCTGTCGGCGCGATGGTCGAAGAAGGCCTTGACGCCGGCCGCGACCGTACCGGTCAGCGGATCGGGCCGCACCTCGTCGAACACGCCGACCTCGACGCCTTCCTCGGACAGTCGCCCGATGGCGGCGCGCACCAGCGGCATCGTGACCACGAAGGAGTCGGTCACGAACAGCGGGCGGCGGTAGCCCTTCTCGCGCATGATGCCGAGCAGTGTCTCGCCGAGGTCATCGGTGCAGACGATCCCGACGGGTTGGAGCATCTTGACATCCATATGAAGCGCTCCCCCGCTCACTGACCGAGCTGGGCGGCCGCGGCGTCGGCGCGCTCGCAGAACAGGCGCACCTTGTCGATGTCCTTCTCCATATGGCCGCCGTCATACTTGATGGAGGTCTTGGTCAGGGAGTCGACGCCATAGGGCTTGCACTGGAGGATCGCCTCGGCCACGTTGTCCGGGCCCAGGCCGCCGGCCATGATGACGGGCTTGCCGCATTCGGCGACGATGCGCGCGTCGATGGACCAGTCATGGGTCTGGCCGGAGGCGCCGATGCCGGTGTCGGGGGCCAGGCCGGAGTCGGTGAGGATGTAGTCGCAGTACTTGGCATAGGCCTTGGCGCGATCCACGGCGGACTCGTCCTCGACGAGCACGGCCTGCATGAGCTTGGTGTCGGGGGCGGCCTCCTTGAGGCGCACGGCGAAGGCCTCGTCCGCGGCATAGCCGTCGCCGGCGATGTGCAGGATGTCGGGCTGGATCTCGCGGGCCAGGTCGATCATCTCGTCCGGATCGTTGGTGAGCATGATGGCCACGGAGGTCACGCCGCGGCGCTTGCACTCGTCGAAGATGCGGTGCACGCGCTCAATCGGCACGCGGTGGGCGGGCACGCCGCCGTTCTGCATCGGAACCAGGCCGATGTTGTCGGCGCCGGCGTCCATCGTGGCGACGGACTCGTCATACTCGATGAGGGAATAGATCTGCTTGACGACCATGTGGTCTTCCTCCTTGTGTGTGTGATTGATGGTGGACAGTTATGAGGTCAGGCGGCGAGGATTTCGCCGGTCTCGATCTTCGCCCGGATGCGCTCCGGGGTGATGTCGGGCACGGAACGCACGCATTCCAAGGCGATGCTGGAGGCGGCCTGCGCGATGCGCCCCATCTCCTCCAGGCTGCGCTCCGGATCGTCGAAGTAGCTCCAGGTGATCGCGGCCATGCCGGAATCACCCGCGCCGTTGACGTTGACGATATCGGTTTTGAAGGCGGGCACGGCGACCATGCCGTTGTGGTCGGCGCACAGGATGCCATGCACGCCCATGGAGATGAACACGGACTTCAGGCCGGTTTCCAGCAGCTTGGCGGCGGCCTGCTTGGCGCTGTCGATGTCGGTGACCTCGATGCCGGTCAGGGTCTCGGCCTCCATGGCGTTGGGTTTGAGGGCGGTCATCGCGCCGACGATGCCGTCGAAGCGGTGGGCCTTGACGGTGGAGACGGTGTCGCCGAACAGCGGGGCGGTGACATGCTCGCCGATCCAGTCCATGGTTTCGGCCTCGAGGTTGGCGTCGAGCAGGCACACGGCCGCGCCGTTGATGAACTCGAGGCGTTCGGCGAGGAATTCGGGGGTGATGCGCTTGCAGATGCCCATGTCGTTGACGGCCATGGTCATCTCGCCGTGCTCGTCGGTGACGAACAGGTAGGTGGAGGAACGCTCGTCCTCAAGGCGCGCCGCATGGTCCAGGCGGATGCCGTGGGCGGCGCAGGAAGCCTCCATCGCATTGCCGTTGGAGTCGTCGCCATACACGGTGACCAGATAGGTGGGAACACCCAGATGCGCGAGGTTCTGCGCGATGTTCTGTCCGACGCCACCGATGGACAGGCTCACCACGCCGGGATTCGAGTCCTTGTCCACGACCTTCTCGTGGGGCGTGCCGCAGATATCCATGTTCATGCCGCCGATCACGACGACGTAACGCTCATCCGCCATGTAGGTTTCGTCTCCTTTGCCGAAGCAGTCAACAGTGACATTTGTTTAGCTCAATCAACAAGTGATTAATATGGAGTATATAACAAGTGTTTACCTTGCTCAACTTTTGCTTAGAATCCAACGGGCGCAAGGGATTCACGGCGTGTCACGCATACGAAAAAGCCCCGCGGCCGGACGGCCACGGGGCGGTTATCCAGGCGACTCTTCCGCCGCCGATATCATCTCAACCGAACCATTGCGCACACCGGGCGCGCAACAATTCCGCATCCAGCGCGGGATTCGTCGATTCCACGGTTTCCATAACCACACGGGCGGCGGCGACCGCAAGCCGCGACCGCTCCTCGTATGCCAAGCCCTCCATGCTTCCCCACACCAGCGCGGACAACGCGGCCGAGGCGGCGCCATTCGTATGCCGGCGCAACGCCCCCGGCTCGCAGGGCAGGAACCAACGATGCTCCGCATCGCGGTGCAGCATACCCACGCCATCGAGGAACAGGAACACCCGCTTCACGCCCCGCTCCAGCAGCCAGTCGGCGCAACGGTCGGCGTTCGCCTCGTCCTTCGCCTCGATGCCGCACAGCACGCTGGTCTCCGCGGCGGAGAGAACCACGGTGTCCAGATGCGCCAGGCTGTCCGCCAGCCGCGCCGCCTTGTTCACCGACACCACCCTCGCGTAGATGGGCGCCCCCTCGTGCCCGCACACCCAGGCGATCGACTCGGGGCTTAAGGAGGTGTCGATGACGATGGCGCGCGCATTGGCGATCACATGCTCGCGTTCGGCCAGAAAACCGGGGGTGATGGCATCGCTGATCGACATATCGTCCAAGCCGATCTCGGGCGCGCCATCAGGCCCGGAAACCAACAGATAGGTGGAGGTGTTGGCATGCGGCAGCTGGCGCGAATAGGTGATGTCCATGGCGTTCGCGCGTGCGTCGGCCTTGAAGCGCTCGCCGTTGTAATCGTCGCCATACACAGAGATCAGATAATTGGGCACTTTAAGGCGGCATAGGTTGAACGACACATTGCGCGCGATGCCGCCCAGCGCATAGGTGATGCGCCCCACATTGGAGCTGTTGGGCACGATCCGCCCGGAGGATTCGCCGAAGATATCCATATTGATGCCGCCGATCACGGCGACATAGCTGGGCGGCGCCACGATATAGCCCTTGCCGCGCAGATATCCCTTCTTGACGAGGTTGGAGATATGCGCGGCGACCCCGGAGCGCGTGATGCCGCACAGGTCGGCCAATTCGTTCTGGCTGATCATCGGATTCTGGGCGATCCATGCGAGGATCTGCTGTTCGCGGTCGGTGGCTGCCATGTGCCTGTCCCTTCTCGTGGCCTCAGCCCAGTCTATCGTCCACCACCCGCATATATGCGCCATGTCGGGCGCCGTTCCTCCCCCTCAAGGCACGGCGCCCGGCCGGGCGCGAGCGTCAGGCCGCCGCGTAGTGGCGGAAGACGTCCTTGAGCATCGCGGCGAAGGCATCGCGGTCGACCTCCATGCCGACCTTGCACTTCGGCTCGCGCGGATCGTCCTCGGGCTCGATGACGGTCTGGCCGTTGTTCTCGGCGGTCTCGCCGTCCTCGACGTAGACGTAGCGCTCGTCATACGTGATGAGGTCGGGGTTGATCACCGAGGCGACGGCGACGGCGTCGTGGATGACGCTGTTGTCGGAGCCCGGCTTGTGGCTCTGACGCTCGGAGAAGGTCGCCAGCTGGTGCAGCATCACCGAGGGGCGCGAATCGCCGCCGATGGCCAGCATCTCGGTGAAATCGTCCTCGGTCAGGGCCGCGGCGTGCGTGATGTTGAGGCCGATCATCTCGACCGGCAGCTGCGCGAACACCTCACGCGCGGCCGTCGGATCGATGAAGATGTTGAACTCGGCGAACTTCGTGATGTTGCCGAAGGTGCCGCCGCCCATGATGCAGAACCGGTCGATGTACTTCGGCAGATCCGGGTGGTGCCGCAGCGTCAGCGCGATGTTGGTCAGCGGGCCGGTGGCGAAGAGGATCAGACGCCCCTCGGCCTTGACGGCCTCCTCGTAGATGACGTCCCAAGCGGGCTTGGGATCGGGCTCGATCTTCGGCTCGTCGAAGATGACGTCGCCGACGCCGGAGGCGCCGTGGATCGACGAGGCATCGCGGTCGTAGGCCTTCTTCAGCGGCTTCTCCGCGCCGAAGCCCACGCGGCAGTCGATGCCGAGCGTGTCGGCCAGGCACAGCGCGTTGCGGCGCGTCAGATTGGACGGCACATTGCCTTCGACGGCGGTGATGGCCACGATATCGAAGCCGGGGTGGGCATGCGCCATCGCGATGGCGTAGCTGTCGTCGACGCCGGGGTCGCAATCGATGATGATCGGGGTCTTCTCGGTCATGTGATCTCCTTTGATTTGGTTGGTTTTATGGACAATTTTCTATGCGGATCCGACGTCCTTCGACATCCGCCTAAATCCGCCACAGCCGCTTGTGGACGACGGCCCATATCAGCGCCAGCGCCGCGACGGCGGCGAATACGGCGAATAGCGTCGTCGCGTTCGCGACCCCGAAGGGGCGCACGGCGATGAAGGATCCGAATACGGCGATGCCAACGGAACCGCCGCCCTGCAGCGCGAGGTCGTTCATGCCGACGCCGCGCCCGTATTCGGCCGGTCCCAGCGCGTCGAGCACCGTGGAGGACACAGGCGAATACAGCATCGCCATGCCGATATAGAACACGGCGATCGACGCACCGACCGCCCACGGGCCCACTCCGGAGCAGAGGGCGGCGGCGCCCAGGCCCACGGTCATCAGCGAGCAACCCAGGATGATGGCGGCGAAGCGGCCGACGCGGGCGGCAATCCGCCCTGACATCGCGCCGGAGCAGGCCGCCAGCAGCAGGCCCGGCAGCATCAGCAGCGCCACCTGCAGCGAGCCCATGTCGTAGACCTCGCCGCACAGCGCGTTGAGCAGCGGACTGATCGCGAAGTTGATGAAATAGATGATGCCGATGGTCAGCACCGCCGTCGCCCACCGGCGGTTGAGGAAGAACTTGGGGCGGACGAAGGGCTCGCGCGCCTTGGCGATGTAGAGCGCGAACAGCGCGAACAGGACCACGGAGACGATGATCATCCACCACTGCATCAACGAGAAGAACAGGGTGAGGAAGAGGATGGCCGTGCCGACGAGCGCGAAGCCGGGCACGTCGACCCTGGCGCCGGCGCCCACGTCGGGCAGGTTGCGGATCAGCACCGGCAGCACCGGCAGTCCGAGCAATGGCACGAGGAACATCCAGGTCCAGTCGACGCCGCCGAGCCAGCCGCCGATCATCACGCCGGCCGCGGTGCCGAGCTGATAGGAGGCCGTGAACAGGCCGAACCATAGCAATTTCTCCGCGTCCCTGAGATAGCGCGCGACGATGACGAGATAGGCCGAGCCGGCGGTCTGGAAGCCGACGGTCTGGATGACGCGGAAGACGATGACCCACACCAGCGAGCCGTGGATCAGGAAGCCGAGCACGGAGCCGGCCGCCAGCAGCGCGATGCCGGCGACGGTCATGCGCTTCAGGGAGATGAAATCGCCAAGGGATCCGAAGACGAAGCACACGATGCCCAGGGCCACGCCGGGCACCGCGGTGATCAGGGATGCGGAGGCACCGGCGTTCAGCTCCGCGCCGATCTCATGGAAGACGAGATTGAAGGCGTGGATGGCCAGCGTGCCGAGCAGGTAGATGAAGAGGAGCGGGAACAGGGTGCGGCGCGCCTTGGCGGCGATCTCGGAAGTCGTATCGGCGGCGTTCATGCTCATGGGATTGGTCCTTTCCGTCAGACGGACCGGTGCGGATCGTGGGCGAAGAAAGGCGGAAAGCGGACCGGCCGCCGGAATCCTCGATCCCGGCGGCCGGAACTTGGGGCCGCGTTGGGGCCGGCGTTCGACTGGATTACCAGACGAACAGGCCGACGATGGCGGCGGACAGGCAGGAGACCATGATGCCCGCGAGGAGCATGCGCGGCACCTGCTTGGAGATCGCATCGTTCTTCTCCTTGTCGACCATGCCCTTGAAGCAGGCGATGATCATGCCGAGGGTGGAGAAGTTGGCGAAGGAGGTGATGAACACGGTGAGCACGGCCTTGTAGTGCTCGGCGTAGTTCGCGATGTCGCCGGTGATCTGGCCCATGACCACGAACTCGTTGGTCACGAGCTTCAGGCCCATGAGCTCGGACATCTGCCAAGCGGTGCCCGGGTCGAGGCCGAAGAGCAGCGCCGGGATGTACATGATGACGCCGAGGATCGACTCGAGCGACAGCTGGTCCCAGATCATGCCGAGGAAGGCGTTGATGAGGCCGGCGAGCGCCACGAAGGCGATGACGTTGGCGGTGACGATGAGCACCAGCTTGCCGCCTGCGAGGATCGAGTCGCCGAGGAAGGAGAAGAAGGGCTCCTTCGCCGGAGCGGAGGGATCCTTGTGGTAGATCTTCTTGTACCACGGCATCGCGTTGTACTTGGCGATGGCGGCTTCCTTCTTCTCGCGCTCCTCGCCGGTCAGGCCGGCCAGCACGTCCTCGCCGGTGTCGGCGAGCGTGTAGATGACGTCCTCTTCCTTGGTGACGGTCACCGGATAGAGCATATGGGAGACGATCAACGCGTTGATGCAGTTGAGCGGGATGGCGGTGATGACGTATTCGCCGGGCACCATCTGGATGTAGGAGCCGACGATGGCGGCAGTGATGCAGCTCATCGACATCATGGCCAGCGTCACGTTGCGTCCGGCCTTCATGCGCTCGATCTGCATCTTGGAGACGGCGAGGGCCTCGGTGTTGCCGAGGAACATCATCTCGACGGCGAAGAAGGTCTCGAACTTGGGGCGGCGGGTCACGAAGCTCAGTCCGCGGCCGACCCACTTGATGATCCACGGCAGGAAGCCGATGTAGGTCAGGATGTCGAACAGCGGCACGATCAGGAGGATCGGCAGCAGCGCGGAGACGATGAAGTTGACCGGGGCGGGGTCGGTGCCGTCGGCGCCCACCCAGTTGGCCATCGCAAAGTTGATGCCCTGGTAGGAGATGTTGACGACCCAGGCGAAGCCGTCGGCGACGGCCTTGACGGCGGCGCGGCCTGCCTCGAAGCTCGTCAGCAGGAACGCGATGACGAGGTTGAGGGCGACCATGCAGCCCACGGACATCCATTGGATGCCCTTGCGGTCACGGGAGAACACCCAGCCCAGGGCCAGAAAGACCACTAGGCCCAGAATATTGATTGCTAGATACATGCGAGGTACCTTTCTTCTTCTTTCCTTGAGTATCCGGCGGGGCCGCGTCCTGCGGCGCTTCGCTGCGCGGGGCGCGGCCGATGTGTCAGTCGAGTCAGTCGATGATCTCGTGGATGAGAGTGATGGGTTCAGCCTCCTTGCCGATGGTGATGTTGTCTTGGATGAGCCGGATGACGTCGTCGACGTCCTCGCGGTTGGCATGGATGGTCAGCAGCGTGTCGCCCTTGGCGACCGGATCGCCGACCTTCTTGTTCAGGGTGAGTCCGACGGCGTAGTCGAGCTCATCGTCCTTCGTGGCGCGGCCGCCGCCGAGCAGCATGGATGCCAAGCCCAGCTTGTCGCTGGTCATTTCGGCGACCACGCCGTCGCTTTCGGCCTTGACCGGGATGCGGAACCTGGCCTGCGGCATGATCGTCGGATCATCGACGACTCGACCGTCGCCGCCCTGCGCCTCGATCATCATGCGGAAGCGCTCGAGCGCGGAGCCGTCGGCGATATGGCCTTCGAGGATCGCGCGGCCCTCGTCGAGGGTGGCGGCCTTGCCACCCATGCGCAGCATCTGCGAACCGATGGTGAGCACAAGGTCGAGCAAATCGGCCGGGCCTTCGCCCTTCAACAGGGCGATCGACTCCTCGATTTCCAGCGCGTTGCCGATCGCGCGGCCGAGCGGCTGGTTCATATCGGAGATGACGGCCATGATATCCATGCCGACGCCCTTGCCGATGTCGACGAGCGCGCGGGCCAGGGCCACGGCGTCCTCCTCGGACTTCATGAAGGCACCGGAGCCTGTTTTGACGTCCATGACCAACGCATCGGTGCCGCTGGCGATCTTCTTGCTCATGATCGAGCCGGCGATCAGCGGAATGGCATCGACGGTGTCGGTCACGTCACGCAGGGCGTAGATCTTCTTGTCGGCCGGAGCGATGTTGCCGGTCGCGCCGGCGATGATACAGCCGACCTCCTTGAGCTGGCGTTTGAAGGCCTCTTCCTCGATCTCGACGGTGTATCCGGGGATGGCCTCGAGCTTGTCGAGCGTGCCGCCGGTGTGGCCCAGGCCACGGCCGGAGATCATCGGCACGACGAGCCCGGCCGCGGCGACCAGCGGGGCGAGCGGGATGGAGACCTTGTCGCCCACGCCGCCGGTGGAGTGCTTGTCGACCTTGACGCCGGGAATATCCGACAGGTCGAGTGCATCGCCGGAGTGCAGCATCGCCATCGTCAGATCACGCGTCTCGCGCGAATCCATGCCGTTGAACCAGATCGCCATAAGCAGGGCGCTCATCTGGTAATCGGGGATATCGCCGGCGGTGTACCCGTCGACGAAGAACTTGATCTGCTCTTCGCTCAGGGTTCCTTGATTGCGTTTGGCATCGATGATGTCAAGCATTCGCATTGACGTGACTCCTTTGTCTGATGACGAATGATGCTCTTACCTTAGAACATAATCCAAGATTTTACAAATGCATTCGCAAGAATGTTTACATTTTTTCAGTCGTTGTGGTCCAGGAGGTCCTGGGCGCTGTCCTCGTCGACGACGAGGGTGTTGGCGTAGCCGGCGATGACGGCGGCACGGGTGGCGGGAACCTTGGCCGTCGAGGCGACCACGAGGATCGAATGCGGGGTGGCCTTGAGGTCCTCCAATTCGATGCCGATGGTGCGCCGGTCGATGTCCTTGTCGACGACGTGGCCATCGGAATCGATGAACCGGGAGACGACATCACCCACGGCAGTGGCCTGCAAGTGCGCCTGCTCGCGCTGTGTGAGATAACCCAAGCGGAACAGCAACGCCGAATCGCGCACCGTGCCCACGGTGAACACGGCGATCGTCGCACGCCGCCCCATATCGGCGATATGCCGGATATAGGTCTCGCGCTCCACCAGCGCCTTGGTCTCGGCCTGCTCGAAGATCACCGGCAGCGGCAGATACTGGGGCAGCGTGTGGAAGGCGTTGGCAAAGGCGTTGGCACTTTCGAAACCGTAGTTGTTGTGCTCGGTGTTCGAGGCGCTGCCCTTGATCTGCACGACGGTGACACCGCGCACATCCTTGGGAGCCAGATGCTCGCCGACGCTGTGCACGGTGCGGCCCCAGCCGATGCCGATGATGTCGTCGTCGCGCACGATCGACTCGATGTAATCGGCGGCCGCCTGACCCACCGCGTCGAGACGATCGGCCGGCGCGATATTGCGCGTCGGCACGACGATGACATGCTTGAGATCGTAGCGGCGCTGCAATTCGGCCGCCATTTCCTCGGCCGTCTCGCCCGGATCGCCGATCTCGATGCGCACGAGGCCGGTTTCGCGGGCGAGGCGCAGCAGACGGGAGACGGTGGGGCGGGAGATGTTGAGCTCCTGGGCGATCTCGCTTTGCGACCGGTCCTGCTGGTAATACAGCTTGGCGACCTTGAGCGCATCGGCGGTGCGTCGATCCTTCGCGGGCATGGCTCCCCCTCCCCTTGCGTCACCTCGTCAGTCTTCGGCGATGGCCGCCTCCAGCGCGATGGTGATCATATCGTTGAACGTGCGTTCGCGCTCCTCGCTCGTGGTCTGGCCCTCGGCGAAAAGCAAATCGGACACCGTCAGCACCGACAGCGCCCTGAATCCCAGTTTCGCACCGAGCAGGTACAGGCCGGCGGATTCCATCTCCGTGCCGAGCACGCCATAGTCGGCGAGCTTCTTGATGTCAAGCTCGTCGTTGTAGAAGCGGTCGGCGGCCAGGATATCGCCCACCTTCACCTCGATGCCGCGCTCCTGGGCCGCGTGGTAGGCGGCGTGCAGCAGACCGAAGTCCGCCAATGGCGCGAAATTGACGCCGTGACCGAAGGTGTTGGACACGACGGCCGAGTCGGTGGTCGAGCCGGAGGCGAGCAGCACGTCGCGCAGCTTGACATCGGGCGCCATGCCGCCGCAGGAGCCGACGCGGATGATCGTCTTGACCCCGTAGATGCTGGCGAGCTCGTTGACGTAGATCGACAGCGAGGGGATGCCCATGCCGGAGCCCTGGGTGGAGATGCGGCGGCCCTTGTAGGTGCCGGTGAAGCCGAGGCAGTTGCGCACGGAGTTGACCTGCACGACGTCCTCGAGGAAATGCTCGGCGATGTACTTGGCGCGTAGCGGATCGCCGGGCAGCAGGACGACGTCGGCGTAATCGCCGGGCTCGGCTTCGATATGCGGAGTGGCCATGGTGGTTCCTTTCGGTTGGAGGGATATGGAAATGGAGTGAATGACGAAATGAAATATCAGATGATCTGTTCGAGGAAGCTCACGCCGTTGCCGTTGCCCTCGACCCCGAAGTTGTCGAGGATCGTGGCGCCCATATCGGAGGCGGTGTCGCGGATGCCCAACGACTGCCCCGGCTTGGCCATGGAAGGCGAATAGGCCAGGATCGGCACGTATTCGCGCGTGTGATCGGTGCCCTTGTAGGTCGGGTCGTTGCCGTGGTCGGCGGTGATGAGCAGCAGATCGTCGTCGTGCATGGCCGCCATCACGCGGCCCAGGCGCTCGTCGAAGGCCATCAGCGCCTCGCCGTCGCCCTGCGCGTTGCGGCGGTGGCCATACATCGCGTCGAAGTCCACGAGGTTCACGAAGCACAGGCCGGTGAAATCGATGCCCATGGCCTCGTCGACATGGTCCATGCCGTCCATGTTGCTCTGGTTGCGCCAGCCGCGGTCGATGCCATGCCCGGAGAAGATGTCGTTGGTCTTGCCGATGGCCAGCACATCGACGCCCGCCTCGTGGAGGAAGTCGAGCGCGGTTTTCTCCGTGGGCTCCAAGCCGTAGTCGTGACGGTTGGCGGTGCGTGTGAAATGGTCCTTGTCGGGGCCGACGTAGGGGCGGGCGATGACGCGGCCCATCACGACCTCGGGGCCGTTGATGAGGGTGCGCGCGTATTCGCAGATGCGGTGCAGCTCGGCGACCGGGATCACGTCCTCATGCGCGGCGATCTGCAGCACGGAGTCGCCGGAGGTGTAGAGGATCAGGTCGCCGGTGGCCATCTGGTGCTCGCCGTAGTCGTGGATGACCTCGGTGCCGGAATACGGCTTGTTGACGATGACCTTGCGCCCGGAGAACTCCTCGAGCCTGTCGACGATCCACTGGGGGAAGCCATCGGGGAAGGTCGCCATCTCGAAGCGCACGGGCAGGCACATCATCTCCCAGTGCCCGTCGAGCGAATCGTTGCCATGCGAGGTGATCGTCATCCTGCCGAAGCAGCCGGCGGCGGGCTCGGCCACGGGCACGCCCTTGATCGGATTGTCGGGGCGGATATTGCTCAGGCCCAGTTTCGCAAGATTCGGCAGATTCAGCCTGCCGTCGAAGAAGTCGCCGATATGCCCGAGGGTGTCGGCGCCCTCGTCGTCGAATTTCGCCGCGTCGGGTGCCTCGCCGATGCCGATGGAGTCGAGGGCGATGGCGAACACACGCTTGTACCGCTTGTAGCTATGCGTCATTGCTTTCCTTTCGTCGCTGAAAGATGGTGGGTTTCGCGGGATCGTCGGCCCGAGGGGCTTCGATTGCCTTGCGCGTCGGGGCGGACCCGCATTGACCCGACGCGCGGCACCGGCTTGGGCGCCGGAAGGTCTTACTGGCGCGCGGCCTCTTCGAGGATGGCCACGGAGGCGGAGACGCCGAGGCGCGTGGCGCCGGCCTCGATCATCGCGTAGGCGTCGGCGAGGTTGTGGATGCCGCCGGCGGCCTTGACGCCGAAGTCGGGCCCCACGGCCTTGCGCATCAGGGCCACGTCGGGGGCGGTGGCGCCCGCGGTGGAGAAGCCGGTGGAGGTTTTGACGAAGTCGGCGTCGCCCTCGACGGTGAGCCTGCTGGCGCGCTCCTTCTCCTCATCGGTCAGCAGCGCGGTTTCGATGATGACCTTGAGCAGCTTGCCGCCCTCGTGCGTGGCGTCGGCGACGGCCTTGATGTCGGCGCGCACCACATCGTCGTTGCCGGCCTTGAGTTCGCCGATGTTGATGACCATATCGATCTCGTCGGCGCCCTTGGCGATGGCGTCACGGGTTTCGAACACCTTGGTCTCGGTGGTGGAGGCGCCCAGCGGGAAGCCGATCACCGTGCAGGTGGCCACGCCGGAGCCGGCGAGGGCCTTGGAGACGCGGGGCACCCAGTAGGGGTTCACGCACACGGAGGCGGTGCCGTATTTGATGGCTTCGGCGACGACGGCGTCGATCTGCTCGGCGGTGGCGTTGGCCTTGAGCAGGGTGTGGTCCATGTACTTGGCGAGCTGCGCTTGGGAGAGGGACATATCATGCCTTTCTTGACGGGAACGGTCGTCCTTGGCCTGTTCGGATGGCTTTAGCCTATCACCGGTTTTTACAAACGTCAAGTCATAACGATGAAATTTTGTAAAGCTTATAGCGGCATAAAAAATGCTCCCTCTGATGAGGGAGCATCGAAAAATCGACTGTGCTCCCGTTGAGGGAGCGCAGTCCGTTACGCGAACAGCGCGCGGATCTGGGCGGCGGTGCCGTAGGAGGCCTGCGCGCCGTAGCCGGTGGCGGCGTAGCCGGAGACGTAGGAGGCCAGCTGCGCGGCGTCCTGCAGGCTGAAGCCGGAGGCCAGCCCCGCCAGCACGGTGCCCATGAAGGAATCGCCGCAACCGGTGGTGTCCACCACATCGACCTTGACCGGGAGGATGCGCGACACCGTCTCCTCGGCGGTGGAGTCCAGCACCACCGAGCCGTCGCCGCCGAGCGTGACGATGGCCTGGTCGAAGCCGTAGTCCTTCATGCACGCGGCCGCATGCTTCCAGTCGAAGTTGTCCCAGTTGCCGTCCTCGGGTTCGTCGATGCAAAGCAGCTGGGCCATCTCATGCTCGTTGACCAGCAGCACATCGGCGTTCGCGATGAGCTCGGCCGGCAGCGTGGGCGTGAACGGCGAGTTGTTGAGCAGCACCTTGACGCCGGCCTCATGGCAGATGCGCGCCGCGGCGGTCACCGCATCGGTCGGGCTTTCCAGGCACAGGCCAAGCACGGTCGAGGAGGTCAGGACCTCGCGCATCGATTCGACGTAGTCGACGGTGACCTGCGCGTTGGAGCCGGGCGAGTAGACGATGACATTCTCGCCGCCGGCGTCCACGATGATGACGGTGGTGCCGGAGGGGCCGAGCACGCGGCGCACATTCGTCACGTCCACGCCGGCGTCGGCGAGCTTGCCGAGCAGGAAGTCGGCGTTGTCGTCGGAGCCGACCGCGCCGAACATGCGCACGGTGGCGCCGATGCGCGCGGCCGCGGCCGCCTGGTTGCCGGATTTGCCGCCGGGCAGGACCTGCAGCGGGCCGCCGTTGACGGTTTCGCCGCCGTTGGGCAGGCGCTCGGTGGTCACCGTGTAATCGGCGTTCATCGAGCCGATGACGGAGATGACGCCATGGATGTCGTCGAGCGCGGCAAGGGGATTGTTGGTCATAACTGGTTCATTCCTTTCTCACAGGTTGCGTGTGGCGGTTCGCCGGGATTGGGGGCGCGGCCGTTCAGGCGGCGCGCTGCGCCAGTCCGGAGATACGTGTCATGAACTCGTCGAGGAAGCGCGGCACATCCACGCCGACCGCGACCTCCATGGTCTTGACCGGATCGTTGAGCCGGTTCTCGTCGCCGATGGTGCGGCCGCGGGTCGCGCCCTCCACATCGACCTTCATATTGATCTTCAGCGTCTCCACCAGCGTCGGGTCGACGGCCACGCCCACGGCCAGCGGATCGTGCAGGCCGCAACCGCCCAGGTGCGGCGCGGTGGTTTCGTAGGCCTTGATATAGAAATCGGTCATATCGGCGAGGAAGGCGCCGGCCTTGGTCCCAAGCTCGCGCCAGCGCTGCGTCTCCTTGTAGGTCAGCAGCGTCTGCAGCGTCACGTCGAGGCCGATCATCGTGGTCGGCGTGCCGGAACGGAACAGTTTGTCGGCCGCATCCGGATCCTGCGAGATATTGGCCTCGGAGCAGGCGTTCACATTGCCGGGCACGGTCAGCGCGCCGCCCATCAGCACGACGCGTCCGATCTCGTCCTTGATCTCGGGGGCCTTGTCAAGCGCGGCGGCGATGTTGGTCATCGGGCCGGTGGGCACGTAGATCAGATCCTTGCCGTAGGTCTTGACCGCGTCGATGATGAAATCGACGGCCGGCTCGCTTTCGGCCTCGCGGGGCGAATCGGGGATCTCGACGTCACCGACGCCGTTGTCGCCGTGGATGAACGCGGAGATCGGCAGCACCTCGAAGGAATCGGTGGTCGAGGAGTGGGGCAGGCCCTTGTAGACCTTCACCTCGGGGTGGCCGAGGAGGTCGGTGACGGCGAGCGCGTTGCGCACGCCCTGCTCCATGAGCACGTTGCCGAAGGTGCCGGTGATGCCGATGAGCTCGACCTCCGGGCTGCCCAGCGCGTAGGCGATGGCGAGGGTGTCGTCGATGCCGGTGTCGAGGTCGAGGACGAGTTTCTTGGTCATGGCTTTGCTGCCTTTCATCGATATGGCGCGGCATGCAGCTTCGCATGACGCGGGGTGCCCGACGGACACCTGGGGATAGTGGTCAGCCTAACACATCGGTCGCGGTCGGGCGCGCACGACCCGTCCGGCCATGCGCGTCCGCCCGTCCCGAAACGGTCAGGCCGTGGCGAGGGCGACGGCCATCAGGCGCTCGCGGAACGTGGCTTCGAACCGCTCCGCCTCGACGGTCATCGCCACCTTCGTGCGCTTCGTCTCCTCGCGAAGACGCGCCGGGTCGCCGATCGTGCGGCCGATGCCGGGGCCTTCCGTGTCGACCATGAGGTTGATCGGGAAGCAACCGACGAGCGTGGGATCGATGGCCACGGCGGCGGCCAGCGGATCGTGCAGGTTGCAGCTGCTCTGCGCCGTGCGGGCGGTCTGGTCGTGGATGTCGATGTAGTAGTCGGTCATATCGGCCAGGAATCGGCCGACCGTGGTGCCGGTGGCCCGCAGCGCGGCGGTGTCCTCGCGGGTCATCAGCGTCTGCATCGTCGCGTCCAGACCGACCATCGTGATGTCGGCGGTGGTGGCGAACACACGGTTCGAGGCCTTGGGATCCATCGAGATATTGGCTTCCATGAACGGGCTGAGGTTGCCCGGCTGCGTCAACGCGCCGCCCATCATCACCACGTGGATCTTCTCGATGATGTCGGGGGCCTTGGCGAAGGCCGCATCGAGGTTGGTCGAGGGACCGGTGGGCACGACGACGAGGTCGTCGCCATAGGCGCGCACCGATTCGATGATGAAATCGACGGCACAGGTCGAGGAGACCTCGCGCGTAGGGGTGGCCGGGATGCTCACGTTGCCGGTGCCGTTGGCGCCGTGGAACAGGCCCGAGCCGGCGGGCACCGCGAAGTCCTCCGCGTCGCTGGGATGCGGCACGCCGCGGAACACAGGAATATCCTCGCGGCCGAACATGGCCAGCAGCGCCAGATCGTTGGCGAGTCCCGTTTCCATCGTCACATTGCCGTAGGTGCCGGTGATGCCGATGAGTTCGACCTCCGGCGAGCCGAGCACATAGGCCAGGGCGAGGGTATCGTCGATGCCGGTGTCAAGGTCGAGAATGAGTTTTTTGGTCATGCATGGTCCTTTCCATACCGCCTGAGAGGGAATGCACGGGCCTGGACGGCCCCACCGGATGCGTTCGTCCGTGAGCGCCTTCCGGCCGGACCATGATAGGAAGACGCCGACGCGAATGTCAACTCAACGCGCGGGTCCGGTCCTTTCCCATCAGTCGGCCGGAAGAGACATGAAATCTGTGCTCTTCAAGTAATTCTCGCCATCCGTAATGTCGTATTGGATGAGCCTGTAATCCTCCATCAACCGCTTGGTCTCGGCGTCGAAATCCTGCGCGGCGATCGGCTCGCCCTTGTCGTTCAGGTAGATCGCGGAGCCCTCGGGGATCTGGTCCCAGCCCTGGATCTTGTTGACGACGGGCGGCTCCATGGCGGCGATCTTGGCATGCATGCGCGTCAGGAAGGCGAGGTATGGGGAGACCTTGGCGTCCATATGCTCGGCGGCCTGGGCGACGAAGAAGTTCGGCGAGGAATAGTCGGCGTCGTCGAGCTTGGTGCCGGCGGAGGCGGAGGCTTTGTTCGACCAGATGAAGTAGTCGGTCAGATGCAGCGCCAGCGAGTTGGACTCGTCCTCGGAGGCCGAGGAGTAGATGCCGGGCAGATGGTCGCCGTAGAAGACGACGGTGACCGGCTTGTCGAGCTCGTCGAGTTCGTCGAGGAAATCGGCGGTGGCCTGATCGGTGATGGCCGCGCCCTTGGCGTAGGTTTCGATCGACTTGCGCTCGTCCTCCTTGAGCGGGGTGCCGGTGGTCGATTCGGCGGTGTAGTCGTTGCCGGAATACCACTCATGGTAGGGCATGTGGTTCTGCATGGTGATGACCTGCAGGAACTGCGGGTCATCGGTTTTCCTGAGCTGTTCGAGCGTGCTCTGATAGGTCGCCTCGTCGGAGACGTAGGGCGAGGCGTCAAGCTTGTCCTGATGGGAGATGACATCGGGGCCGGTCAGCGTGTAGAAATGCGAGAAACCGAACTTCTTGTAGTTGATGGCCCTCGAATACATCGAGGATTCATAGGGATGCAGGCCGATGGAGTTCTTCGCCGCGCCCCACATGCGGTTGATCGTCGGCGCCCAATGCTGGGTGGGCACGAGCTGCTGATAGGGGCTGGTCAGGGAGGAGTCGAAGTTCGCCATCGACAGGCCGGTCAGGCCCATGTATTCGAGGTTGGCGGTGCCGCCGCCGTATCCGGAGGAGAACATGAGGCCGGAGGTGGTGTTCTCCTTGATGCTTCTGATGTTCGGCATCGCGTCCTTGTTGACCTTGAGCCCGGGCACACGCGCCGGGTCGGAGAACGATTCGGAGAGGATGTAGACGACGGTCGAATCGTCGAGATTCGCGCTGCGGGTTTCGTTGATCTTCTCGGCCGCGTCGTCATATCGCTCGGCGACCTGCTTCATCGTCTCCTCGGAATAGTCGGCGGGTTTGTCCATCACCTTGGGGTTGAGCTGGCGCAGGAAGGCGACGAGCGGACCGTTGCGCTGCGCGTCGTAGACGGAATCCCACATCGAGGGGATGTCGCCCATGGCCGAGGAGAAGGATTTGGCCCACGAGCCGACCGTGCTCACCTGCATCGTGTAGAGCGTCAGGAAGGTGCCGGGGACGAGGATCAGCAGCAGACGGCAGATCGCGTTGACGACGGTGCGGCGGGGGTCGGCGCCGGAGCGGAAGACCCGCCCGTGGCGGCCGTCGATCCAGTAGAGGATCCAGCACAGGGCGAAGAGCACCGCTCCCCCGGCGACGGCGCCGATGATGACCAGATGCGCCCCCGGCGGCATGAAACTGACGAGATTGCCGGCGTCGGCCTTGAGGAAGCTCAGATCGGAGGGCAGTATCGCCTCGTATCGTATCGACACCTTGAAATGCTCGATGACGGCGACGATGATGACGACGCACAACATCAGCGGAGTGGCGATCCAGAAGCGGTTGAACAGCATCAACAGCGTCAGATAGACGATGCCGATCAACAGCATATTGAGCAGCGCCACGAAATTATGGTCGGTGAACATCTTGCCGACGAATCCCCAGCCGACGGTCGGGCTGGACAGCTGCACGCGCGTCGAGGACAGGGACACGCCCAGTTCGAGGATGCCGACGGCAAGCGCGTCGAAAAGCACGAACAGCACCGCATACAGCCAGCCGGGGAACGGCTTGCGCTCGCGGCGCAGGCGGGCACGCCAATGCTTCGACGTGTCGGCGCGCGCGATGCTCAGCTCCTCGATCGGCTCGGAGGATGTGGTGTCGGTGGTCGTGGTGTTCTCGTAGCTCATGCCTTGCACTTCTTGGCTCTGGTTCCTGTTCGTTCGTCGGATCGCATCATTCGGACACCCATTGTGTCTCCGGGGCGCTCCCGGGGAGACGACGGGCGGCCTTTTGTCACGCTTTCCTGACGATTTCAGCCTATCCGCGCGTTCGTCTGCAAGTCACCCGCAATATCCCTGATTGTTCCCTGAATCAATCGTTGCGGCAATCGGGGCAACGCCCGAAGACCTCAAGGGTGTGGCTTTCGATCGTGAAGCCGTGGCGGTCGGCGATGCCCTTGAGCCAGCTTTCGGAGGGGCTTTCGATTTCGACGGTTTTCCCGCAGCCCTTGCACACCAAGTGATGGTGGTGGCCGTCGTCGCCGCACAGGCGGAACAGCTGCTGGCCATCGAGGCGCACGGTGTCGGCCTCCCCCGCATCGGCGAGGGCGTTGAGCTGGCGGTAGACGGTGGCCAGCCCGACCTTGACGCCCTCGTCCTCAAGCTTGCGGTGCAGCTCCTGTGCGGAGATGAACTCGTCGCAACCGCTCAGCGCGGCGTGGATCGCGTCCTTCTGACGGGTGTTGCGTTCGATGCGTTCGCTCATACGGCAGCTTCGCCTCACGCGGCCCTGAGATCGTCCCAGCAGCCGGTGGCCTCGAGATCGGCGACGGTGCGGGCGGTGTCGTCGGTGAGCACGGTGATATGGCCCATCTTGCGGTCGTGCTTGACCTGGGCCTTGCCGTAGTCATGGACGTTCCACTCGGGATGGTCCTGGATCAGCGCGCGCGTCGGGGCGACATGCTGGCCGAGCACATTGGCCATGACCGCCGGGCTCAGCAGCTTCGGCTCGGGCAGCGGCCAGCCGGCGATGCCGCGTATATGCGCGTCGAACTGGTCGATCGAGCAGGCCTCGATCGTGTAATGCCCGGAATTGTGCGGGCGCGGGGCGAGCTCATTGACGACGACGCGGCCGTCCTTGGTGACGAACAGCTCGATGGCGAGGGTTCCGGCCAGCTTGAAGCCGCCGGCCAGCGTGCGGGCGAGCTCATGGGCACGGGCCTCGACCTCGGGGCTCACCTCGGCGGGCGCGATGGTCATATGCAGGATGTTGTTGCGGTGCTCGTTGCGCACGATCGGGAAGGTGACGTAATGCTCGCCGTCGCCGGAGACGAGGATCGACGCCTCGAAGGCGAAGTCGACGAATCCCTCGAGGATGGCCTTCGGGAAGTCATTGTCGGGCCAGACGTTGTCCAGATCCTGCGGGCCGTGCAGCACGATCTGGCCGTGGCCGTCGTAGCCGCCTTCGCAGGTCTTGAGCACTGCCGGGTATCCGATCTCCTCCAGCGCGGCTTCGAGCGCGGTCCGGGAATCGACCGGACGCCACGGCGCGGTTTCGATGCCATGCCTGTTGATGAAGGTCTTCTCGTTGATGCGGTTCTGGGTGACGCGCAGCAGATCGGTGCCCTGCGGCACGGCCACCTTGTCGGGGGTGGTGCCACGCACCTCGTCGAGCGCATCGGCGTCGACGTTCTCGAACTCATAGGTGAGCACATCGCTGCGTTCGGCGAGCTCGCGGATCGCGGCCTTGTCGTCGTAGGCGGCGGTGACCTGGAAGTCGCCGACCTGCGCGGTCGGGCAATCGGGGGTCGGATCGAGCACGCCGATGCGGAAGCCCATGTATTTGGCCGAAAGGGCCATCATGCGGCCAAGCTGGCCGCCGCCGACGATGCCGATGGTCGCGCCGGGCATGAGGCGCTCGATGCGCCCGCCGGTTTCCTCAGACAAGCTGGGCATTGGACTGTGCCACCTTCTCCTTGAGTTCGTTGCGGTAGTCCTCCAGCGCATCGGCGAGCTTCTCGTCGAAGGCGGAGAGCATCTGCACGGCCAGCAGGCCGGCGTTGGTCGCGCCCGAATTGCCGACGGCCGTGGTGGCCACCGGGATGCCGCCGGGCATCTGCACGATCGAGAGCAACGAATCCCAGCCGGAGAGGGCGTGCGAGCGCACGGGCACGCCGATGACGGGCAGCGTGGTCTGCGCGGCGACCATGCCGGGCAGGTGGGCGGCGCCGCCGGCGCCGGCGATGATGACCTTGAGGCCGTTGGCGCGGGCGTTGTGCGCGAAGTCGGCCATGAGCTCGGGCGTGCGATGCGCGGAGACGACCTGCTTGACATAGGGCACGCCGAATCGGTCGAGGATCTCGGTGGCGTGCTTCATCGTCTCCCAGTCGCTCGCCGATCCCATGATGACGGCGACCTGGGGCTTGCCCGCTTGCTCGGTCATTATCATTACCTCCCCTTTATTGAGAATACGCGTCCACTGTACTCTCTTCTCCGGCTTCCGACCAATTGCTGGCTCAAACTGTTGGTTGTTTTGGCCTTCTGTTGGTAACTCGACTGATCGCGTCGCATTTCGTTCGATTGAGGAATGACGGTTTTCCGCCATTCCCGATTGCCGCCATCACCCATGCGCGCGCCACGATTACCAACAGAAGGCCAAAACAACCAACAGTTTCGCTGGATGGCCGCCTCAGTCAGCTTGATGATGCGACACAGCAAACCCGACGGCCGGCGTCACAGCTCGATAGTCACCTTGCCGAACAGATCGCCGGCCTCCAGACGCGCGAAGGCGGCCGGCGCGGAGTCAAGGCCATGGTGGGTGGAGTCGATGGCCGGATGCAGATCGGCATGTTCGACGAAGCGCAGCAGACGCGCGAAATCCTCGCGGGTGCCCATGGTGTTGCCCTGCACGCGAATGTCCTGGAAGAAGACGCGTGTGAGTTCGGCGCCGGGCTGGTCGCCGGTGGTGGCGCCGCAGATCGCGATCGTGCCGCCGGGGCGCACGGACTTGACCGAATGGGACCATGTGGCCGCGCCCACCGATTCGATGACCGCATCCACCTTGCGGGGCAGGCGCGCGCCCGCCTCGAACGCGGCGTCCGCGCCGAGCGCCAGCGCCTTGGCGCGCTTGTCCTCGCTGCGCGAGGTGACGAAGACCTCGAGGCCCGCCGCATGGGCAATCTGGATCGCGGCGGTGGACACGCCGCCGCCCGCCCCCTGCACCAGCACCGTGTCGCCGGGGCGGACGTCGGCCGCGCGGAACAGCAGCGAATATGCGGTCAGCCAGCTGGTGCCGAGCGCCGCGGCCTCGCCCATCGTGAGGTTGGCGGGTTTGGCGAACACATTGGCCGACGGCACGGCCACCCGCTCGCCCATCGTGCCCGGATACCGCTCGGAGAGGATGGAACGGCGCTCCCCCGGCGCGACGCCCGCGCCATCGGTGCCGACGAAGGTGTAGGGCACGACCTCGGCGCCGGCCTTGAGCCCGCCCTTGCCGGGGATGTCCTCCTCGAGCACACCGGCCGCATCGGTGCCGAGGATCATCGGGCATTGCGCCGCGGACAGTCCCACGCCCCTGAGGCTCCACAAATCGTGGTGGTTGACGGTGACCGCCTTCACCGCGATGGTGGACCAGAATGGCCGCACCTCGGGCTCGGGCATATCGCCGACCGCGAGTGCGGACAACGGGTCATCAGGATTGGTGGTGTGTGCGTATGCTGCCTTCATTGGCGCTCCTTCATCACTGCAATGGCGTTGCATCGGATTGCGACACCATCACCTTACCGCAGAACCGCACGTTTCCTTGGCTTCGTGATTCCGCGGCTTTCACCCCCTCCCCAAGCGCCGCCATGCCCCCGTTGCTGCACATACTGTGGAGAATGCCCGGTTTTGGCGGAAAGCCGCGCCAAGACCGGTATGATGTCCCTCTTGTTACAAGGAGGCTGGATGACGAGCGGATTGCTGGCGGAACTCACAGGCCCGGACGATGTCAAGGCGCTGCCGGAGGAGCGGCTGGCCGACCTGTGCGCCGAGATTCGCTACGTGCTGCTGGACTACGGCCACTGGCACGGCGGGCATATCGGCTCCAATCTGGGCATGGTGGAGGCGACGGTGGCGTTGCACCGCGTCTTCGATTCGCCGCGCGACCGGATCGTCTTCGACGTGTCGCACCAGGCCTATGTGCACAAGATGCTGACCGGGCGGGCGTGGGCATATCTCGATCCGGCCCGGGCGGACGAGGTGAGCGGCTTCACCGATCCTGCCGAAAGCGCCCATGACCAGTTCGAGCTCGGCCACACGGGCACATCGCTGTCGCTGGCCTGCGGTCTGGCGAAGGCGAGGGATATGGCGGCCGGCGCCTCGAACGGGGATGCCTCCATAGGCAATGTGGTGGCGGTGATCGGCGATGGATCGTTGAGTTCGGGCGTCGCCTTCGAGGGTCTCAACAACATCGCCGCGCAGGGCGGCAACCTCATCGTCGTGTTCAACGACAACGAGATGTCGATTGCCGGCGATTTCGGCGGCATGTACGGCCCGCTGTCCCGGTTGCGAGCCTCAAACGGCACCGCGCAGCCCAATATCTTCAACGCCTTCGGGCTGGACTACCGTTATGTAGAGGACGGCAACGACGTGCTCGCATTGGAGCGGGCCTTCGCCTCGGTGCGCGACATCGACCATCCGGTCGTCGTGCACATCCACACCACCAAGGGTCTGGGGCTGCCGCCGAGCACGGACAATACGCACGAACGCGGCACGGACAACGGCCGCGAAACTCCCGATGCGCAGATATCGGGTGATCGACCCCTCGATGTCGCGGTCAAGGGCTCCGCGCAGTCGACCGCATATGGCATATCCGGCGGTTCCGATGCCCATTCCATGCGAAACGCAGCCAACGGGTCGAACGCAGCGACCGGATATATCCCGGCAAACCGCACCGATGCCGATGCCTGCGACCTGTCGGACGCCGCACCGCATGAGGGCCGGTGCGAGGCCTCGCACTGGCAGACGCCGGACGCGCTGCTGAACCGCCCGGACGACCCACGCAAGCACTACGGCAAGATGGCGATGGCGGCGCTTGAGGCGCGGTTCGCCGCCGAACCCGGATTGGTCGTCATCTCCCCCGCCACCCCGGGTTCGAACGGCATCACCCGGGCATGGCGGCGACGGGCCGGCGCGCACTATGTGGACACCGGCATCACCGAATCCCACGCTGTGGCCTTCGCGGCCGGCATCGCCAAGGCCGGCGGCACGCCCGTCGTGGCGACGACGGCGAGCTTCTTCCAACGCGCCTACGACCAGTTCGTCGAGGAGCTGGCCATCAACCGGCTGCCGGTGACCGTGCTGGTGTTCTTCGGCGGCATATCCGGCACCGATATCACGCATTCCGGCGCCCTTGATATCCCGATGCTCGGCAACATCCCCGGACTGACCTGTCTGGCGCCGACCAGCGGCGACGCCTTCCTCGCCGATCTCACGTGGGCCACGTCGCCCGACCGCCGCGGCTCCGACGTTCCCGGACCGGTGATCATCCGTGTGCCCGGCGAGCGCGTTTTGGCTCGGGACCGGGCCTTGGCGGGGAATGACGACGGCACTTCATCGGCATCTTGCCTCGCATATCGCACCGCCCATCACGGCTCGCAGGTGGCTTTGCTGGGGTTGGGCGACGCGTATCCGCTGGCGTGCGCGGCCGCCGATCTGCTGCATACGCGCGCCGGTCTCGACGCGACGCTTATCGACCCGCGGCAATATTCCTCGCTCGACACCGACGCATTGGAAGCGCTGCGAAGCGAGCATCGGCTTATCGTCACGTTGGAAGACGGCCAGCTCGACGGTGGCTGGGGCGAACAAGTGACCGCTTGGTATGCGAATCATCGCGACGCCGCGCCCGAACGCAATCCGCAATTGCTCAATATCGGCGGCGCCAAAGCCTTCACCGACCGCGTGCCCCTGCCGGAACTCGAGCAACGATACGGCATGGCTCCCGGCGCCGTCGTCGATGCCATCGTCGCGCGCCTCGGCTAGCGCCCACATACCGCGCTGCATCCCACGGTGCTGTAATCTCCACGGTGATGTTAAACCCACGGTGCCGTAATTGCGGTTTTGGCTTATTTCCGCCATTCTTGCGATTACCGCACGGTGGGGTTTACCGCACCGTGGAGATTACAGCACCGTGGGTACGGAAAAGTTGGTGTGTTGGGTGCATGCGGGACACTACTCGTTGTTTTTGATGGCGTCGAGGGCGGGGATGCGCACGGCTTTGTTGGCCGGGCCGAAACCGGCGAGCACGCCGACGAGCGTCGAGAAGACGATGGCGGCGACGAACAGCCACCATGGGATCACGGAGATGCGTGTGACATCCTCGCCGCCGAGCAGTGCGTCGAGCCATATGTTGCCGCTTCCGCCGTCGCCGCCGTCTCCGACGCCGGTCATGCCCATGCCCGACATAAGCACGGCGAGGTTGATGCCCCACGAGCCGAGCGCGGAAACCAGGCAGCCGATGAGTCCGCCGAACAGGCCGATGAACGCGGCCTCGGCGAGAAACATCACGCGGATATCGCGCACATAGCAGCCGAGGGCCTTCATGATGCCAATCTCGCGCGTGCGTTCGGAAACGGCCATGACCATGGTGTTGGCGATGCCGATCGCGGCGACGAGGAACGCGACGGCGCCGATGCCGCCCAATGCCAGACGGATGCCGCGCGTCTGTTCCTCCATGCTTTCGCGGATTCCGTCGTAGGAAGAGGTATGGAATCCCATCGCCTTGATCTGTGCCTCGATCTGCGGCACATCCTTCATATCGGCGGCACGCACCTCCACTTGTTCGTAGGTGGCCTTGGAACCGGTTGCGCCGCCGATTTTGGCGAGTATGTCGTTGAAGTCGTCGAGCCGCACGACGAGGGAATACGAGAAACTGCCGCCATCGCCGTCGAGCACGCCGACCGGAGTGAATTCGAAGCGCTGGATTGGGCTCTGCCCTGTGCCCGTAGTGCCTCCACTCGCGCCGCCCGACGTCACGCCGACATCCTGGATGCGGTCGGGCGGCTGGTAGTTCGCACCGGTGACGACCGTGATCTTCGTGTGGAGCGGATCGAAGAACGGGTCCTCTCTCTCCACCTCGGTGCAGTTGCCGCTCGCGTCGCACATCATGCCGCCGCCGTTCATGCGGATGTTCTGCCCGTCGGGACGGAATTTGTCATAGAAGGCGTAGACGAGCTCCTGCCCGGCCAACGCCTCGCCCTTGCGCAACGGCATCCGCCCGTCCTTGAGCTTGTAGCCGACGTTCTCCAATTGGTCGGTATCGACGCCGATGACCTGCATCCACTGGGCGACGTAGCGGTCGCCCGCGCCGGCAACCATGTCGGACATGGGCAGGCTGCGCGCCGCGGCCACGCCGGAGACCCCGGCGAGCGAGCGCATCGATTCGACGGAGGCCTCGTCGATCGGTACGGCGGCCTCTTCACTGGATTGCATCCCCGTCATGCCGCCGCCGCCCGGATAGACGGTGATGACGCTCAGATCGCCCATGGAGGCGAGCGTGCGTTCGTTCTGTTCGTTGATGCCTTGGCCGATCGAGACCATCATCACGATCGAGCAGCAGCCGACGATCACGCCGAGCACGGTGAGGATCGTGCGCGACTTGCGTCTCAAGAGATTCTGCCTGCATAGTCGCAGGATGTCGCCGATACGCATATCAGGCCTTGTCGCCGGTCGCGGGCGCGGACGTGGGAGCGGCAGTCACGGAGGGCATATCGGATATCACCTGCGTCTCGGCCGTATCGGAAGCCGGTTCGGTCGCTGTCGCCGCCCCGGCCGCTTGCCCGGCATCGGCGGCGGCATCGCCGCCCTGCCCCCACTCGTCCCATTCCTCGTCGAAGTCGGCGGCCTTGGCCTTCTTCTTCCTATGCCGGCGCACCAGCACGATGACAAGGACGATCAGGCCCACACCGACCAGCGCGGCGATCACCCACACCCACCATGCCACGCCGGTCTGCTCGTCCGCGCCCATGGTGGGATCCATCGCGCCCATATCAACCGGCATCGGATCGGCGACCGGCAGCGTGATCGGGAATTCCTTGGTCTGCGGCTGCCCGTCGGAGTTCTCATAGGAGACCTTCAGCGTGGCCGACATATCGCCCGCGGCCTGCGGGGTGAAGGCGTACCCGATCTGTCCGGAGGCACCGGAGGCGATGTTGCCGAGATACTGCGTCTTGGTCACCGCGTCGAATCCCTCGCCCTCCAGCGTGGCCTCGACGTTGGAGATGTCGCCCTTGCCTTTGTTCACATAGTTGAGCGTGATCGTGGTCTCCTCGCCGCTGGTGGCGTTCTCCGGCAGCACAGGTTCGTTGACCTCGAAGCGGTCGGGCTGGGAGACGGGCACGGAGACGGTGATGGAGGACTGGTTCTGGTTGCGCGCCCCGCCGTCGACGTATTCGTATTGGAAGCCGACCGTGATCGGCTGGGCGCCGCTTTGCGCGCCCGACACCGCCTGCATCGGCACGCTTTGCGTCAGCGCGCCGCCGGCCCACAGCGCGTCGAAGTAGAAGGTGTTCGTGCCGCCGGCGATAGCGAAGCTTTCGCCGCCATCGACGGTGACGACCATATTCGAGATCGCGACGCAGCCCATGTTCTGGAAGGTGAAGGCCAGGTCGAAGCGGCCGCCGGCGGCCACGGAGGCGCCGCCGTAGGAGAAGTTCGTGATGATGACGTTGGGCACGGGCCCGGCGACGGGGGTGGAGCCGTCGGTGCCGTCCGTCGAGCCGTCGACCACCGGTTTGCCGGCGAGCGCGGGATCGGGAGTGGCGTTCGTGTCCGTCAGCGCGGCGGTGGCGGACGGGGTCTGGGATTCGGGATTCATGGTTCCGGACGAGTTGCCGCCGGCGTATGCCGTGGAAGGCGCGCACAGGCATGCGGCCGCCAGCCCGAACGCCGCGACGGCGGACAGGAAGGCGTGGCGGATGGTTCCCCGATGAGCGCGGCGCGCGATGCCATCATCAGCGCGATACGCGGCGTTGTCCCGATATTCCATGGTGTTCCCTTCTACTGGAAAATTGCATGCTGTGTGCGGTGCTGTGTTGAGTGGCGCACCGGCCGATGCGCCGAGCCGTGCGTCCCCGGGCCTTGCCATCATGCTGCTCCTTTCGCCGGTGCCCCCGCCGATCCCATGCCCACGGTGGCGCAGGAGACATGCGGCTGGTCGTCGATGATGCGGCCGTCAAGCAGGGTGACGATGCGGTCCGCGTAATCGGCCATCTGCGGGTCGTGGGTGACCAGCACGATCGTCTGATTGAGGTCGCGGGCGAAACCGCAGATCATCGACATCACGTCGGCCTTGGTCTTCGAATCGAGGTTGCCGGTGGGCTCGTCGGCGAAGACGACCTCGGGACGGGCCACGAAGGCACGCGCCAAGCCGACGCGCTGCTGCTGGCCGCCGGACATCTGGCGCGGATAATGTCCCAACCGGTGCCCGAGTCCCACGCGTTTCAGCACGGCGCGGGCGGCCGCCTCGCGGCGGACGCGCGGCACGCCGCGGAACATCAGCGGCATCGCGACGTTCTCCACGGCATTGAGGCCCGGCAGCAGATTGTAGGACTGGAAGACGAAACCGAGATGCCGCTGCCGGAAGGCGGCGAGCTCGCGCTCATCGAGGCGGGAGACCGGCACGCCGCCGATCTTGACTCCCCCGCGCGTCGGCTTCTCCATGCCCGCGAGCTGGTTGAGCAGCGTGGATTTGCCGGAGCCGGATTCGCCGAAGATACAGCAGATCTGGCCCCTGGGAATCGTCAGATCGATGCGGTGCAGCGCCACGACGGTTTCGTCGCCGACCGGATATTCCTTGCGCAGTCCGCGCACCTCGATCATCGGGCGGGGCACACTATGTTGCGGCGGCATGTCATGTGGTTGCGTCTGTGTGTCATATGCCATCGTCGGCACGCCCTTCTCCCGAGGAATGCGTTCCCTTGCGTTCCTTCGGAACCCAGCCTACACCAGCCGCGCCGCCCGCGCATCCCCAAAAGGGGAACTTCTCGTGAGCCAAACCATGGCGCCTGATATCGCCATAAGACCGTCAGCTATGTCGCGGTGGAATTATCCGGCAACCATCAAGCCGATGCAGCGGCGATCCCATTGCCTTGATGCTGCGACTCATGATGCTGATATTGCGCAAAGTGCGCGGCGCATACAGCGCGGCATCGGGGTCCACAGGCTGTCCGCCGGTGGTCGTGACACCGGCGCACCACAGTTCGGCGCCGAAGAAGAAATCATAATCCCGCGACGCGGATTCAACCACGCCTTCGATGCTTGCAGGACTGGCCAGAAGCATCGGCAGAACCGCCAGTTTGTCGCGTGTGATGCCGGCATTGTGCCCATGCACCGGCCTCAGCTCGCGTGTCTTTCCCGTTAGCAAAGCATCGAAGAACACCTTTGACTTGACGACGCTGCTCGACGAACGGTACATGCGCTGCGGAACAGTGCAATCCAATCCGCACAGATGCATGAAATGCCTTTTCTGCCAGTGCACATCCACCACAGTGCCATCGAATCCGAGGATCATATGCCGCCCGAGGAAGTCGCGTTCATAAATGATCGCCATCGGAATGAGAGAGTCGATGACATCCGATGCATCGTTGCGTCTTGCCATCGCGTCCCCTCCGAAAGAATTAAAGCCGGGAAGGCGCGAACTTCCTTCCCGGCCCCGCAATAGGAATCCATGTTTATATGGCCCTCCGCTAGGCGACCCGGCTCGCAACGGGTCTACGGGAATCTCGATCTTGCGACCGCTTCGCCCGTTCCCAAGGCTAGACGTTCCTAACGTGGCCGCCGCAGGCAGCGGCATGAACGTCACGGCAGAGGATTCCTGCGCGGTAAAGCTTTAGCTTCGGCCCGCCTTCCGACCGGAAAGAAGGGCATGGGTTAAAGCCATGCCTTCAATATATCACCGGCCATCCAAGACGTCAGCCGTCAGATGAACAAATGCGCCAACGGAATGCGATTGGCTGTAGCGATATGCCCGATTTGTGCCCGATGCAGGCGCTGCGAGGAATGAGAGACGGCGGAATCGTTGCGATTCCGCCGTTTCTGGTGACCCCGGCCGGGTTCGAACCGGCGACCTACAGATTAGAAGTCAGTTGCTCTATCCAGCTGAGCTACGGGGCCAAACTTGTTTATTTTAACGCGAGGGCCGAACGAGGGCCCGCGGGGCACACGCAGGGGAACACACGCAAGACCATACGCGGGAAGGCATACACACGGGGGTTACATGCAAGTCGTGTGCGGGTCGCGCCCGAACCACACGCGAGGTCACAAAACATCGCCGCGAACGCACAAAAGGAACGGACCGGGTTTGCCAGCGGCACCCGCCGGGCATAGGCTAAAAGGAATCCGTTGTCAGAAGGGAAATGGCATGGAAGAGTCCATCACCTACGCGCTGCGACCCACACACGCCATGCGTGGCCTGGCCTTCTCGTCGTGCGGCATCGCGCAGGCCTCCGCCGGGCACGGGGTGGGGCCGGCGATGCGCAACGCCACGATCGTGCATCTGGTGCTGTCCGGCCGCGGCGAACTGACTGCCAATGGCATGCGCTATACGCTGCGCCGCGACGAGGGCTTCGTGATCCGCCCCGACGACGGCTCGACCTACCAGGCTTCCTCCGCCGACCCCTGGTCCTACCTCTGGCTGGCGTTCACCGGCGACGACGCCGACTATTACCTCGCCGCGCTGGGTCTGGGCCGCGGCCACGACACGCTGCGCGTCAAAAGCGCCTCCGACTTCCTCTCGTTGATCGTCGACTGTCTCTCGCATGCGCACCGCACCCCCGAGGACGAGCTCAAGCTCAACGCGCTGACCTACGAGTTCCTGCACCGGCTGAGCGAGCAGATCGTCTCCGAAACCGTGCCGGGCATGTCCCTCAACTATGGCGAGATCACGCGCCGCACGCTCGATTTCATCGCCGGGCATTATCTGGAGCCTATCGGCGTGAACGAGGTGGCCGCGCGTCTCAACCTGAACCGCAGCTATCTGTCGCGCGAGTTCCGCCGCGAGTCGGGCATGACGATCAAGGATTACATCGACCGCGTGCGCGTGACCAAGGCCTCCGATCTGCTGGTGCTCACCGACATGAGCCTGACCGATATCGCGCGGCGCTGCGGATATGGTTCCGTGGAAGTGCTCACCAAACAGTTCCGCGCGGTCTACGACACGACGCCGGCGCGCTTCCGCCAGCAGCGCGAGGCGCTGCATAACGATATGGATGTGAGCTTGGGATTCCTGCAGAAGTTGTTCCCCGCCCAGTGAGACCGCCCGTCGCGGCGTGCGGCGAAACAACGCCGTTACCGCACGAAACGACGTTTTCCATGCATCTCACCCACCGTCGCCACGCCACAGTGCCACACCGATAACGTCAAAAGCGCGCCATAGCGCGGTTTTGAAGCCAAGTCACAAATATTCGCTTGCGCGCACAAAACATTGGTCGTCCGCGGTCTCCGCCTCGATCGACCGCCGATATGCTCAGGTGTCGACATTGACGATCAACGGCACCAAGGAGTCCACCAATATGTCCCCACAGCGCAAAGCCCTGCTCGCGCTCCCCTTTGGCTCGTTCGCCTTGGGCGCGGCGGAATTCGTGATGATGGGCGTGCTGCCCAGAAGCGCGGAGGACCTGTCCGTGAGCATTCCGACCGCGGGCCATTTCATCACCGCATATGCGTTGGGCGTATGCGTGGGCACGTTGTTCCTCGTATTCGGCCGGCGTGTGCCTCCGCGCACTTTGCTGGTGTTCTTCGCCGTGGTGATTCTCACGGGCAACGCCTTTGTGGCGGTCGCGCCCAATTATGCGATGATGGTCGCCGCGCGTTTCATCTCCGGTCTGCCGCATGGCGCATATGCCGGCGTTGCGGCCATCGTGGCGCGCGAATTGGCCGAGCCCGGCAAGCAGGCGCAGGCGCTGGCCCTGACATTGACCGGTCAGACAGTGGCGAATATGCTCGGCGTGCCGCTGGGCACGCTGCTGGGAGAGGCGCTGTCCTGGCGCCTAGCCTTCGCCTTCCTCGCGGTGTGGGGCGTGGTGACGGTGGTGATGCTGCTGCGCTATGTGCCGAAGATGCCCACCATCCAGGACGCCGGTCTGCTCGGTCAGTTCAAGTTCCTTAAGAAGCCGGCTCCGTGGATGATCATCTTCGCCGTGCTGCTGGGCAACACCGGTATCTTCTGCTGGTGGAGCTATGTCTCGCCGTGGCTGACGGCCGAGGGCGGCTTCGCCGATTGGGCGCTGCCCCTGATGATGGCGGTGGCGGGACTGGGCATGGTGTTCGGCGGCATGGCCGGCGGGCGCCTGTCCGACCGCTGGCGCACGGGTGGCGCGGCGGCCGTGGGACAGGCCATCTCCTGCATCGGCCTAGTGGCCATCGCGCTTATCGGCGGCTCCCCCATCGCCGTGGGCGCGCTGGCCTTCGTGTGCGCGTTCAGCATGTTCTTCGTCAACGCGCCGCAGCAGTTGCTGATGGTGCAGCAGGGCGAGGGAGGCGGCGAGATGATCGGCTCGGCGCTGGTGCAGATCGGCTTCAACCTCGGCAATTCCTTCGGCGCGGCCATCGGCGGCGCGGTGCTGGCCGGCGCCGGCATGAACTACCGCCTCTCCTCCGCGGCCGGCATTCCCTTCACCTTCGTCGCGGTGCTGCTGCTGGCGCTGTTCTCGTGGCGTCACGAGCGCTCGGCGGCGCAGAAGGGCTGACGGTAATCGAAGAATGGTTGGCGCCCCGCCATTTCTTTACGGTTGTAAAGTTGCGCGCCTCGTTCAGGCGTAGTCGGGGATGACCATCATATTCGGCTGGATGAAACAGGCGATGAGCGTGCCGGTGATGCGGTCGAGGTCGTCGTCATTGAGACGTCCGATCTTGACCGCCTCGCGTTGCCTGAGGTCCAGGGCACGCATTTGCTCCACCTGCACGTAGCCATCCAGTATGCCGCCTTCGATTTCCTCGCAACGGACGGGCGTGAACGGAAGATGCAGTTCGAAGTCCGGCCTTCCGTGGGAGATGGCCAGCACGACCGTCAGCGTGCATCCGCGGTTGAAATCGTCGTTGCTGACCACCACGCACGGCCTGCGCTTGCGCTGTTCGTGGCCTTTGGATGGGTCAAGATCCACCATGAGCACGTCGCCGTAATGCCAAGAGCTCATAACGCCTCGTCTCCCACAGTGGATCCAAAAGCGTCTTCCTCGGCTTCATAGGGCTTCTGCCGTCCATGCAGCAGGTCGCTCAGTTTGGGCACACGGATGATGCGAACGTCCGTGATGGGCCTGAGCACGATGGCGCCGTCCTTGACGGTCGCCTCCACGCGCGAGCCGTCCGCCATGCCCACTCGTTCGCGCAGCTCCTTGGGCAGGCGCACGGCCTGCGCATTGCCCCACTTATTTAATGTCAATGTCGCCATATCAGCCTCCTTCGCAATGTATATACAAGTATACACATCCGCGTGCGTGACGCGGTTTGGATGAGCGCTTTTAAACGAGTCGGCACGCTTGCGACATACGCAAGCCACTGATATGGCTGAGGGCCTTGGAAATACGGCTCCAAGGCCCTCAGCCATATCATATATTCGCGGAGCTACGCGCCGCGACCTCACTTGTCGAAACGCGCGCCCTCCGGACGGGACTTGGCGACATAGAGCGCGATGGTCAGCACCGCGCCGATGGCGAGCAGCACGCCACCCGCCATCACGCCGGAGAAGGCGCCGCCATCGGTGGCGGAGCTATTGCCCATGTAATGCTCGAGCGCGAAGTCGGCGACGAACTGGCCCGCGTAGATGAACGCCGAGGGCAGCAGCACGAACCATCCGGAGCGGTTGGAATCATGCAGGCGGCGCACGCCGAGCGACAGGTTCGGGATGATCGTGGCGACCAGCCAGATCAGTCCGGCGATGCCGAAGCCCTCGCCAATGCCCGGCACCTTGGTCAGCACGCTCAGCACAGCGGTGACGACGCCGACGAACAGCCAGGCCCACCAGTATTCGGAGCGGGAGGCACGGCCGGAGAAGGTCGCGTATTTCCTGAAATACCGGCCGATGGCACCACCCAGGCCGATGCCGTAATACGGCTTGTCGATCGGCGGAACGACGGAAGCAAGGTTGAGGTTGGAGGTGGTCATAGCCCCTTCTTTCTCCTATGGAGCCGTCTGAGGGCGGCTCATCCAAGCCCATTGTCACGCGCGGCGTTCGCCCCGGACGGGCATCCGGCCTCGGATATACCCCAAAAAGGTAGTTCCACCCTCCGGCGGCATCCGGTCACGGCGGAGGAAGACCTCTCAGTCCGCAGCGGCGACGCCGCCGGCGTCACCGTTCCCCTCGCTCCCGGGCTCATCCTCGAGTCCTGCGATCGCATCCATGAGCCTGCGTTTGGTAGCCGCGTATTTCGGCGCCGGAATCGGGATGACGACGCCGGAGGCAAGCTCGACCTCGGAGCGGCGGATCGAGGTCACGTAATACGCGTTGACCAGATATCCCCGGTGCACCCTGCAGCAATAGTCCGGCAGCATCGTCTCGAGATCGGACAACGTGATGTTGCAGGAGAACGCCTTGTTGAGCGTGACGACCTCGACGCGGTGGTTGCGGCTCTCCGCATACATCACCATGCGCGGGTCGATGTACAGCACCTGGCTGTCGGAATGGACGGGAATGCGCTGCGCATCGGTTTCGGTGACCGACAGATTGCGCGCCACCAGATAGGCGGCGGCACGCATCTGCGGCGAACGCCACTGCGGATCGTCCCCTCGCACCGCCTGACGCGTGGTCATCGGCCGCACGGCCGCCTGCGACGTGGCCGACGCCGCCGACCTGCGCACACGCTCGACCGTTTCGGCCGGCATCCCCTCCCCCGCCCATTCGTAGGTGTAGTGCTGCAGCAGCAGCTTGAGGGAGCCGTCGACCATCCCATATGAGCAGGAGAACATCGTGCGGTACCGACGCCCCTTGTTCTCGCCGTCGCGCATGCGTGTGATGAGCTTGCCGAAGACGACCTCGACGCCGGCATGCGCATCGCCGAGCGTGTGGTATTCCTCGCGCAGGATATCGGCCGTCCCCAGCTGGACGAATTCACGGAAATGATCGCGGATCGCGGCGCCGCCGAAGAGCATCGACTCGCCCGAGCCGATCCACACGCTGCGGTCGCACAGCAGCGACTGCCACACCGTCGTGTCGCCCTTCAAGTGATAGTCATGCATAAGGAGCTTGGTCGCCACCTCGGCGTCTCCGAAACCGAAGACACGATTGGGGACCGTTTCCGTGCGATTCACGCTTCCGGCCTTGCCCATCGCGACCACCCCATCCATACTGGACCGCGGGAAGGGGCGCCGGACGTTGACAATGGCGTCGGCGTCCCCCTCTTTCCTTATCCCAGTGTAGGCGAATATGACGGATTCGGACGGCATTGTCCGGCCGTCGTGTCCCACGGATCCCTCGACGGTCGGCCCCGGGCCGGCGAGTCCCCATATCCATGCGGATGCGTTCCATATGCGCGCAACACTGTCGTATTGCATCGCTACCATCGGGCTCATGGGGCGCGATATCGAGGAGACGGGAAGCACGACCAGCGGCATACGCATGGCGGGCGCATCCCTTTTCGAGCGGGAAACCTATGATCCGCAGGAACTCACCTTCGACCACGCTCGCAAGGTCTTCGCCACAGCCTGCCTCGCATGGGACGAGGGAAATCTCGAGGCCATGGGGATATTCGCGCACGGCTCGGCCACAGGCGTCGGCCTGCTGATATCGGACCAGTGCCCGTATACGATGCGCGCCGCCGTGTTCGACGGCGTCGACAAGACGAAGCCCATCGCCGGCGAGCGGTTCTCCGGTTCCGTGCTGGACCAGCTGACGCAGGCGCTGGCCTTCGTCAATGCGCATAACGACGCCGAGCCCGGCTGGCCCGGGGACGCCGTACGCGAGGGATTGGTCAACGCGGTGCTGCACCGCGACTATGCGCTCCACGGCCCGACCGTGGTCAGCCTGTTCGACGACCGGCTGGAAATCGTCTCGATGGGCGCGCTGCCGGGAGGCATGGGATACGACGACCTGACCAACGGTGCCTGCAACGCACGCAACCCCATCCTCGCCGACCTGTTCGAGGCGCTGGGACTGAGCCGCAACGAGGGCTCGGGACTCTCGCGCGTGATGTCGGCCTATGAGGGGCGCGAGCGCGGAGCCCAGGTGCGGCTGGCAACCTCCTCCTTCGGCCTGATCCTGCCGCGCGGCGCCGAAGACGCCCATCCCCTGCGCGACGCGGGCACAGGTGACCCCGAACGGGGCATCCCGGGCGGCATCGACACCAAACGCTACGCCTTCGTGCCCGGCCGCCGCCCGGTCACCCATGACCCGAGACTATTCCTGGCGGGCATGCGGGTGATTGGCGTCGACCCGCTCGCCGAGGCGATGGGCTGGCCGCTGCAGCTGCCGCTGGCTCCGGCCGAGCGGGTGGATCTGGTGCCCCGGGGCGCCGACGAGACGCTCGAGGAGGCGACGCTGCATCTACTGGCCGCGCACGGCGTGCCGCTGTCGCGCGACTTCATCCAGCAGACCTTCGATCTGACCAAGGGACGTGCCCGCGCATTGCTCAACGGGATGGTCGAAGACGGCAGCATCGTCAGGGTCGGGCGTTCGCGCGCCACCAAATACGCGCTTGCCGGCGCGTGAGCCGAGCCGGGATTATTCGATGATCCAGCTCAGCGTGAGCAACGCCGCGAGGAACAGCACGTTGACGGCCGTGTAGACGGCCAGATAGCGCCCCTTGCGGTCGGGATAGCGGCGGGTGACGTTCTTATAGGACACCAGCGAGGCCATCGAGGCGATCAGCGTGCCCATGCCGCCCAGATTCGTGCCGATGATGAGCTCGCGCCACTGGTCGGTGAAGCCGGAGAGCAGCAGCGTCGAGGGCACGTTGCTGATGACCTGGCTCGAGCCGACGGCGACCTCCAGCGGATGCGCGTCGACCAGCGAGGCGGCCAGTGAATAGAATTCGGGCACGCGCTTCATATTGCCGATGAAGATGAAGAACATGCAGAAGGTCAGCGGCAGACCCCAGTCGACGTGGCGGAACGCGCGGCGGTCGGTGAACAGGAACGCGCCGATGACGATCACGCACATCACCCACAGCGGGATGATGTCGGAGACGGCCAGCAGGCAGACCAGGAACAGCGCCGCATAGATGACCGTGCGCCAGCCGCCGTAGCCGGCGCCGTAGCCGGTGATGCGGATCTCGTCCGGCCTCGGCTTGGAGCGGTCGGGGGCCAGCACCCCGGATTCCAGCCCCGCGCCGTCGAGGGAGCGCAGCTCGTCGACCGGCTGGCTGCCGAAGGCGAAGCCGATCACGATGAGCAGCAGCACGGCGGCAGTGAACGAATAGGGCGCCATGATGCCGATCATCTCCCAGCTCGGCATGCCGGTCAGCGCCTTCAGATAGAGGTTGTGCGCGTTGCCGATCGGGGTGAGCATGCTGCCCACGTTCGCGCCGACGGTCATCAAAGTGCACACGAGGATCGCCCTGTCCTCCATATCAGCCATGGTCAGCACGGCCAGCGCGAAGGGAATGAAGGTGACCAGAGCGACGTCGTTGGTGATGAACATCGCGGAGAAGAAGGTCAGCGCCACCAGCGTGACGACCAGTCCGCGCGCGGTGCCGACCCGGTGCAGCAGGCGCGAGCCGATGATGCGGAACACACCGATGCGCTGCAGACCGCACACGACGAGCATCAGGCAGACCAGCTGCAGAATCGTGCTCGCGTGGATATAGGTCGCGTATTCGCCGTCCGGAGGCACGATGAAACAGGATATGACGGCGAGGATGGTGGCGACGATGAGGATGGTCTCGTTCCTGACCACCTTGACCACGAGCTGACGCATATCCCTCCGCTGCCGTCCTCGACGGAATCAAACACGTTCATATTACGGCCTCACCCGCCCAACTACGTCGCCTCGGCGTGCTGTTTTTCCGACCTTTCGAGCCGTTTCCATGCGCTTATCCCTACGCCCGCAACCCCTCCCCTCCCGACTTTTCCCTCGCGCCGACGTCATGCGGATATGAATTCACCGACGGTTCACCCTCCCGTCGCCCGCCGTCGGCCTTCCCAATACCCGCGGGCCGTATCATTCAGCCGTCATCGATGGATACGTCCGCACCGGCCCGACGCCGGATGCGCGAAGGAGGAGACCATGCGCAGCGCCGCCGGCATAGGGGAACGCATCGACCATGTGTATGCCACGCTCAGACCGGCGGAGCGGGCGGTGGCGCGCTTCGTGCGAGGGCATCTCGACGAGGCGGCTGACCTGACCGTGGGGCAGATGGCCGCCGCCGCGCATGTCAGCGAGCCTACGGTCATCCGATTCGCCCGCAAGCTCGGCTTCGGCGGATACCGCGAGCTGCGCTACGTGCTGCGCCATCCGGGCGCCGAGCGCGACGCCGTCTTCGACCCTCTGGAGGGCTTCGACCTCAACCCATGGGACGACCCAGACGCCATGCCCGACAAGGCGGCCGCCAACGCCGCCGGACTCATCGAGGAACTGCGCCGCGGCATCGACGCGAAGGCCTTCCGCAGGGTGTGCGCGCTGCTGGCGGACGCCCGTCTCATCGACATCCTCGCGGTGGAGAACTCGATGGCGCCGGCCACCGACCTCTACGCCAAGCTCACGTATCTGGGGCTGGCATGCCGGCTCGACACCGACGCCTATCTGCAGCGCATCGGCGCGGGACATCTGAGCGGGCAGGACGTGGCGATCGCGTTGTCGCATTCGGGTTCCTCGGTCGACACGGTGCGTTCGGCGCGCGCGGCGAAGGCGGCGGGCGCGCATGTGCTCGCGGTGACCGCCACCGCCGGCTCGCCGCTGGCGGCCGTGGCCGACGTGACGCTGTTCACCGGAGGCGGACGCCATGAGATCCACGGCAACGCGATCTTCTCGCGCGTGGCCGACGCCGCGCTCGTCGACATGGTCTACATGGGCGTGATTCTGACCGACTACGGACGCTTCTCCACGGCGCTCGACGAATCCGGGCGCATGGTGCGCGACCGCGACCTCGCCAGCTGACGGACTACGTTTCTACATCTCCTCCATGTAGTTTCCGTAGCTGTTCACCTTGACTTCCCGAAGCTTTCCCCATGCCCGGTCCGCCCCGCCCCACGACGGGACGAGGATGGAAACGGGCCGGGGACAGACCCGCCCACGGATGCAAGGAATCGCGGAATATGCTCGAACTGAAGGACATCACCAAGTCGTTCGACGGCACGCCTGTGCTGAACGGCATCAGCCTGGAATTGGAGAGCGGCCGGATCATGTCGATCCTCGGCCCCTCCGGCGGCGGCAAGACCACGCTGCTCAACATCATCCTCGGCATCACCGCTGCGACGAGGGGGAACATCCTCTTCGACGGCGAGGACCTCACGCATGTGCCGATGGAACGACGCGGCTTCAACATCGTGTTCCAGGACTACGCCCTCTTCCCCAATCTCAACGCCTACGAGAACATCACCTATGGCCTGCGCAACCATCCGGGCGTGAGCTCCGAGGCGGAGATCCGCGAGATGATCTCGCTGCTGGGGCTCGAGGAGCACTTGGACAAGCGGATTGACGAACTGTCGGGCGGGCAGAAGCAGCGCGTGGCGCTGGCCCGCACGCTGGTGATGAAGCCGCGCCTGCTGCTGCTCGACGAGCCGCTGGCCGCGCTCGACGGCGTGATCAAGGAGTCGATCAAGGCGAAGATCCGCCAGATCGTCGACCAATACGGCCTGACGACCATCATGGTCACGCACGATCCGGAGGAAGCGTGCACGATGAGCGACCGCGTGCTGATTTTGAACCAAGGGCGGATCGCGCAATATGGCGCGCCGGCCGACATCATCAAGCATCCGGCGAGCGATTTCGTGCGCACCTTCATCCTGCGCCAGCTCGAAACCAAGCGCAACAATATCTACTCGCTGTTCCGCGGAGCCGACGGCATGGGCGACGAACCCCAAGGCAAGGCGGCCTGATATGTCGGTCGAATCCATCCTCGCGCGCAACCAACTGCCGTATATCCGCCCCGAAACCGTCAACTACGAACGCCGCCCGCGCGCGGCCAGGCAGACCGAGCTGTGGGCGCTGCTGACCGTGGTGGCCCTCGCCTTCGCGGCCTTCCTCGTCGTGCCGATGGCTCTGGTCGTCATCCGCTCCTTCTCCACCGGCGACGGCACCGCCGCGACGCTGTCCAATTACGCGGCGGTGCTGCAGCGCCCGGAATTCGCGACCTCGGTGTTCAACTCGCTGAAGGTCTCGGCCGCCTCCGCGCTGGTCGCCGTGCTGCTGGCCTTCCTGCTGGCGTATACGGTGAATTGCACGAATGCGCCCTCCGGGCTTCGCAAGGTCATCCGTCTGCTCACGCAGGTGCCGATGCTGCTGCCGACCATCACCTACGGCTTCGCCATCATCTATTCCTTCGGCCGGCAGGGTCTCATCACGCGGCTGCTGGGCGGCCATCAGCCCTTCGATATCTACGGGTTCAACGGCCTGCTCATCGGCTATGTGGTCTACACGCTGCCGACCTGCTTCCTGCTCATCGACAACAGCTTCCGCTTCGTCGACAGGAAATTCATCATCGTCTCGCATGTGATGGGAGACTCCCCCGCGCGCACCTTCCTGACCTGCTGCGTGCGCCCGCTCATCGGCACGATGGCCGTCGCCTTCATCCAGTCGTTCTTCCTCGCCTTCACCGATTACGGCATCCCGACCTCGGTGGGCGGGCAGTACGACGTGCTGGCGATGACGCTGTTCAACCAGATGCTCGGTTCGATCCCGAATTTCAACCGCGGCGCCGTCATCGCCGTGTTCATGCTCGTTCCCTCGATCATCTCGATCATCCTGATGACGGTGCTGGAACGCTTCTCGATCCGATACGCCAAGGTCTCGCAGGTCGAGCTGCCGGCCGGGCGCCGGCGCGACGCGCTGTGCTCCGTTGCCTCGGTCGTCGTGCTGGCGTGCGTGCTGAGCCTGTTCGCGGTGATCGTTCTGATTCCCTTCGTCGGCTCCTGGCCATTCGACGTCACGCCCACCTTCGCGCATATCGCGGCGCTGTTCACCGACGCCGAACTCGTCTCGGTGTTCGCGAACTCGCTGTATGTGGCCGTGATGACCGCCATCGTGGGATGCCTGTTCGCCTATGCGGCCGGACTGGTCACCTCGCGTTCCAAGCTGCCGGCATGGGCCAAGCGGTTGGTGGACGCGGTGTCGGCGGTGATCAACACCGTGCCCGGCATGGTGCTCGGCATCGCCTTTCTCTTCGCCTTCTCCGGTTCGAGCCTGCAGAACACGTTCTGGATCCTCATCGCCGCGAATGTCGTGCATTATTTCGCCACGCCCTATCAGATGATCAAGGATTCACTCACGAAGATGAACGGCTCGTGGGAGACCACGGCGCGGCTCATGGGCGACAGCTGGCTCAAGACCATCGTGCGCGTGGTCACGCCCAACGCGCTGCCGACGATTCTGCAGGTGTTCGGATATTACTTCGTCAACGCGATGGTGACGATCTCGGCGGTGGTGTTCCTGACCGGCGCCCGCACGCAGGTCATCACCACGAAGATCTCCGCCCTGCAGCATGTGGCGAAATTCGACGAGATCTTCGCGCTCTCGCTGCTGATCCTCGTGACGAACCTCGCGGTCAAGGGCCTGGTCGCCTGGCTGACGCGCGAGCGGCGTGCGGTGCCGGCGGCGGCTAGGGCGACGGCCGCGACGCCCGCTTGGCTGCGTGCGCTGGGCGGCGCGATGCGAGATGCTTTCGGCGGAGTGCCGGCCGCCACGGTGCCTTCCGGCGCGCAGGTCGCGGTGGCCCGCGTCGCAGTGCGCGAGGATGACCGGAGCCTAGCCATCGAGCAGGCGGCCTCCACCGGTTCGGCCGATTACCCGCTGCCGACCCACGGCAACCGCCGCCTGCGCAACCGCTTCACGGCGGGCCTTTCGGCGGTGCTGGCCGTGCTGTTGGTGGCCTTCGGCTTCGGCGCCACCACATCGACCGCCTCGGCCGACGGACAGGTGGTGATCTACACGAATGCCGATGACGAGGCCGTGGCGGCCTTCCAGCACGCGCTGGACGACAGCGGATTCGCGCATCAATACATCATCCAATCCTTCGGCACTTCGGAGCTCGGCGGCAAGATGCTCGCCGAAGACCGGGCGCTCGAGGCGGATGTGCTCACGATGAGCTCGTATTACATCGATTCGGCACAGCAGCGCAACCATATGTTCGCCGACCTCACCGAGGTGCAGTCCCGGCTGCTCGGCGACTCGCAGAACACGAAGGCCCCTGCCTGGCGGCGGCCGACCACGGCCCAGGAGGGCGCGATCATGGTCAACACCACCGCGCTCAAGGCCGCGGGCGCGCCCCGGCCGACCAGTCTCAAGGATCTGGCCAAGCCGGAATACGCCGGATTGATCTCCGTGCCCGATATGGAGGGCTCGTCGACCGGCTGGCTGATGGTGCAGGCCGTGATCGGCGCCTATGGCGCCGGCCGCGAGGCGCGCGACGTGCTCACCGGCATCTACCGCAACGCCGGTCCGCATCTCGAGCAGTCCGGCTCCGGGCCCTTGAAATCCGTGCGGTCCGGCGAGGTGGCGATCGGCTTCGGCCTGCGCCACCAGGCCATGGCCGACAAGGCCGACGGGTTGCCGATCGACGTGATCGACCCGACCGAAGGCAATTATTCGCTGACCGAATCGGTGGCCGTGCTTGACAAGGGTCGGGACACCAATCCCAAGGCGCAGCGCATGGCCGCCGCCATCATCGACCAAGGTCGCAAGGAACTGCTCGAGACCTACCCGACCCCTCTCTACCGCGGCGAACACGCCAGGGCCAACGGCGCGGCGTATCCGAAAACCTTCGCCAAGCCCCTCACCGTCGATCTCCTCCAACACCACCAGGACTTCTCCGAGCAATGCAAACGCAGCGCGCGGTAATCCATCTTCCAAACCCAACCCAGAAAGGAACCACAATGTCCACCGAATACAAGCTCCTCACCCCCGGACCGCTGACCACCACGCGCACGGTCAAGGAGCAGATGCTCTTCGACCACTGCACCTGGGACGACGATTACAAAGCCATCACGCAGGACATCCGCAAGCAGCTCGTCGAGCTCGCCCAGTGCTCGCCCGAAACCTACACGGCGGTGCTGATGCAGGGCTCCGGCACCTTCGGCGTCGAAAGCGTGATCACCTCCGTGGTCGGCGAAGGCGAGAAGGTGCTGCTGTGCACGAACGGCGCCTACGGCGACCGTCAGGTGAAGATCTGCGAGCATGCCGGCGTGGCCTACCGCCAGTATGCCGAGCCCTACAACCGCATTCCCGACGCGGCGAAGGTCGAGGCGATCCTCGAGGAGGACCCGACGATCACACATGTCTCGATGATCCATTCGGAGACCACCTCCGGTCTGCTGAACGACATCAAGGCCGTGGCGAAGGTCGTCAAGGCCCACGGCAAGACCTTCATAGTCGACGCGATGAGCTCCTTCGGCGGCGTGGACATCCCCGTCGAGGCGTGGGGCATCGATTTCCTCGTCTCCTCGGCCAACAAGTGCATCCAGGGCGTACCGGGCTTCAGCTTCATCATCGCAAACAAGGCGGCGCTCGAAGCGTCCAAGGGCAAGGCGCGCAGCCTCTCGCTCGATCTCTACGACCAGTGGCGCGGCCTCGAGGACGGCGACGGCAAATGGCGCTACACCTCCCCCACCCATGTGGTGCTCGCCTTCCATCAGGCGCTCTCGGAGATGAAAGCCGAGGGCGGGCTCAAGGCCCGCGCCGGACGCTACGCGCTCAATAACCAACTGCTGATCGCACGCATGAAGGCGCTGGGATTCTCGACCTATCTGGCCGACCATCAGGGACCGATCATCACGACCTTCCTCTATCCGGAAGGCGTGTCCTTCGATTTCGCCGACATGTATGCCTTCATCAAGGCGCGCGGATATGCGATCTACCCGGGCAAGCTCACCGACGAGGAGACCTTCCGCCTCGGCAACATCGGCGAGATCTATGTCGCCGACATCGAGCGCGTCACCGAGCTCTTCGCCGAATACATGGCCGAGCGCGGACTGCTCGAAGCCTCCTGCGGCAGCGCAGACTTCGCCGCAGCCGTCGCGGCCATGGACAAGGCCGGCGCCGCGGTCCTGGCCCAGGCCCCGGCGGGCGTGAAGCTGGCGGACTGAGCCGCGCTTACCATTGCAAGGAAAGGACTGACAATGACCAACCGTTTCGATGCCGTGATCTTCGACTGGGCCGGCACCACAGTCGACTATGGCTGCTTCGCCCCCGTGCAGGCCTTCGTGGAGGCCTTCCGCGAGTTCGGGGTCGAGCCGACCATGGATGAGACCCGCAAGCCGATGGGCATGCTCAAGCATGACCACATCAACACAATGCTGCATATGAATCGCATCGCCCGCGCTTGGGAGGATGCGCATGGCGCCGCTCCCACCGATGCGGATGTGGACGCGGTGTATGCGCATTTCGAGCCGAAGCTGCTGTCCATCCTCGATGGGTTCGCCGCGCCGAAGCCGGGCGTGGTCGAGGCCGTGGCTGCGCTGCGCGAGATAGGCCTCAAAATCGGCTCCACCACCGGATACACGGACGCGATGATGGAGATCGTCGTGCCGCGCGCCGCCGAACAGGGCTACGCGCCGGACTTCTGGATCAGTCCCGACGGCGTGGATGGCCACGGGCGGCCGTATCCCTATATGATCTTCGAGAACATGAGGGCGCTGGGGCTGGCCGACGTGCGCCGTGTGGCCAAGGTCGGGGACACCATCTCCGACATCAAGGAAGGCAAGAACGCCGGATGCTTCACCATCGGCGTGACGGAGGGCAGCTCGCAGATGGGCATGTCCGAAGCCGAGTTCGAGGCGCTTGCCCCCGAGGCGCGGCAGGCGGCGCGTGACGCGGCCCGCGCGGCCTTCGTCGAGGCCGGCGCCGATGCGATCATCGACCGCATGGCCCAGCTACCGGCGTTGCTCGCCCAGCTCGCCTAGGCCATTTGAGTGGTTTTGGCCGGCTACCACACAACTAGCCGTATGCCGTCCAAGCCCACATGACCAAGCCCACATGAGGTCATGAAAAACCATCTTGTTGCAACAGTTGGCGGATTATGCCAACAGTTGGCGGGTCATTGGCGTATCGGCCATTGAAAAAACAATGTTTCAGCACCCGATATGGCGCAGAGACCGCCAACTGTTGGCATAATCCGCCAACTGTTACGCCGGACATGTCCCGGCGCGCAACACATTAATCACCGGCGTCTGAAAAACAGCGCACCGGCGTTGCCAACGGCGAAGGCGGCGGCATAGAAGACGGGGAACATCCAAGCGCTTGAGTTCATCATGGTCATGATCACCGGAATGAACAGCACCGCGGCCAGCACGACCAACGCGATGCTGAAAACACCTCGCCGGACGCCGTGCACCGCGCCGATGATCAGCGCGACCACGGGCAGACCGAAGTAGAAGCAGTAGAGCACCATCATGAACGCCGCGTCGGGATTCACCCTGACGATGAAGCCGAACAGCGCCGCCATCACATAATCCGCCAATGCCAGCGCGAAGACATACGGCAGCACGGCCTTGTTCCATGGTTCGAACATCTGCTTGTTCATGCCACCAGCTTAACCGACGCGGAGCGTGCGCGGTTCCGCGGCACATCCGCACTGGACACGTGCTCCTAGCCGATGTTGTTGTAGACGTGGGCGGCAAGGTCTTTGCGGGCGGTTTCCATGCCGGTGATCTGGCCCAGCAAATCAAGCTTCTCCTTGCCGTCGGGAAGCATGGCCATTCTGCGCTTGGCGGCACCGATTTTGCGCATATAGCCCATGTCGAGCAGCTTGACGAGCAATTCGGTGGCGTATTGCCGCTCGGCATCGGTGGCGGGGCGCAGCGCCGCGGCACCCGTGCCAGCACCCGCACTGACGCCAGCGCCCGAAGCGGCCGCATCGCCCGCGGACGTCGCGGCCGGCAACGGCAGCGGCATCACGGCCAGCTCGTTGATCGTCGACTCGAGCATCGGACCGCCGGCCTTGGTCAGATTATGCATCCACAGGCCTTGGGGCGTGTCGTCGGCGGGCAGTCCCCCGGCGGCCGCGACGGCTTGGAACAGCGTGCGGAACACCGGGGTCATGAAATTGGACAACGTCAGCTGGTTGAACCAGTCGCGGTTCACGGCGCGCGGGATCTGGATCAGCGTGGCCATGAATTGCTGTTCGGCGATGAACACAGCGTCGTCGATCTGATGATAGGTCTGCTCGGCGGCGTCGCGACGCTCCAATGCCTTGCGGGAGGCGGGATCGGCATAGGGATTGCGCCCCGGTTCGACGCGCGGGGCCTCGGGAGCCTGAAAGCGGCGGCGCGGGGCGTAGGCATCATCCTCGCGCACGTTGAGCCGGCGGCGCGCGGCGGAGACCTCGCGGCGCATGATGTCGAGGTCCACGCCGATGCGGCGCGTGGCCTTGCGCGTGTAGATGTCAAGCAACGAACGGTCACGGATCTGCGCGATCAGCGGCGCGGAGGCCTTGACCGCCCCCATCTGCCCGGTGGTCAGCGTGGTGTCGAAGCGGTTGATCGCCGTGTCGATCACGAAGTCATAGAGCGGCTTGGCGTGCTCGACCAGCGAGGTCACGGCCGCGTCGCCGCGTTCGATCCTCAGATCACACGGGTCGAGGTTGTCGTCGGCCACGGCCACGAAGGTCTGGCTCAGGAACGCCGAATCGAGGCCGAAGGCGTGTAGCGCGGCCTTCTGCCCGGCGGCGTCGCCGTCGAAGGTGAACACGATGCGCGAGCTCAGCGGTTGTCCCTCGACCTTGAGCGGGCCGACCAGCTGCACCGCGCCCAGCGAATCGTCGGCGATGAGCCGACGCACGATCTTGGCATGCTCCGCGCCGAAGGCCGTGCCGCAGGTGGCGATGGCCGTGTCCACGCCCGCCAAATGCATGGCCATCACATCGGTGTACCCCTCGACGATCACGCACTGGCGTTTCTTGACGATCGCGGCCTTCGCCAGATCGATGCCGTAGAGCACCTGCGTCTTGCGATAGAGCTGCGTGTCGGGGGTGTTGATGTATTTCGCGGCGATCTGGTCGTCGTCATAGAGTTTGCGCGCGCCGAAACCGAGCGTGCGGCCGGTCGAGTCTCGGATCGGCCAGGTCACGCGCCCGCGGAAATAGTCGTATACGCCGCGCTGTCCCTGCCGCGCGAGCCCCGCGTCGAGCATCTCCTGCTGCGTGAAGCCTTTGTTCGCCAGATGGCGCACCAGATTGTCCCAGCCCTGCGGCGCGTATCCGCAGCCGAAGCGTTCGCAATCCGCCTGGGTGAAGGTGCGGCCGCCGAGCAGCTTGCGCGCGGCGAGCGCCTCCTTGGTCATGATCTGGGAGACGAAATATCGCTGCGCCTCCTCGTTCGCCTCAAGCAAACGCGCGCGGCGGGAGCCGGCGTGCTCCGGGCGGGCGTTGCCCGCGTTCTCGTAATGCAGCTCGATATGGTATCTGTCGGCGAGCAGCTCCACGGCCTCGCGGAAGTCGATGTTCTCGGCTTGCTCGACGAATTTGAACACGTCGCCGCCCAGGCCGCAGCCGAAGCAATGCCACACGCCGAGCGCCGGGCGCACGTTGAAGCTGCCGGTTTTCTCGTCATGGAAGGGGCAGAGGCCGACGAAGGTGCCGGTGCCGGAGGGTTTCAGCGTCACGGAAGCGGAGACGATGTCATACAGGTCCGCGGCGGCGCGCACCTTCTCGATGTCTTCCTTCGTGATCATTCCGGCCATAGGGACTTAGCTTACTCCACGGCGTTCGGCGCGGGACCGTCAGCACAGAATCGTTAGCACAGAATCGAGTGGAGGGCGAGCGCCGAGCCGTCGGTCAGCGAGGCGACCTGGTCGATGGCGACGCGCAGGCGTTCGTCATCGTTCGTCGCCTCGTTCCAATCGGCGAGGAACTGGCTTTCCAGCACGTCGGAGGCCCGCGGCGCCTCGGCCATCAGCACGTCGATCAGGTCCTCGACGATCCTGAGCTCCTCCTGATGGAAGGGCTCGCGTTCGCGCGGCGCCATGACGAAGTGCACGGCGATGCCCTTCAGCGCCACGATCTCGTAGTTCGTCTTCTCGGGGATGACGACATTGGCTGAATACCGGGTCAACGGGCCGGTGCCGTAGGCCGTGCGCGTGGCGCGTTCCACGGAGACGGCGAAACGCCCGATCAGCGTCGAGGTGATGTTCTTGAGCTGTGCCAAGGCTTGCCTGGAGCCATTGAAATGGCCGGGAAACAGCCGTTCACGTTGCAGGCGTTCAAGCGCGGCGACCAAGCGGTCGGCATCCCATTTGAGGCCATACCATGCGCGCGTCTGCTCGACGATCTGGTCGACGATGCGCGTGTCCGTCAATGCGATCGGATTGAAGGCACCGGTGGCGATGGCGTCCTCGACATCGTGGACCGAATAGGCGATGTCATCGGAGAGGTCCATGACCTGGCATTCCATCGGCTTGGTTTCGGCGGGAGCGCCCTGCTTGAGCCAACGGAAGACGGGTTCGTCGTCCGGATAGACGCAGAATTTCGCGCTGCGCTCCCCCTTGGGATGCTTGGCGGCCTCGGCGAGGGTCCAGGGGTATTTGACCGCGGCGTCAAGGGAGGCGCGCGTCAGGTTGACGCCGGCGGAACGGCCGTCCTCGTGGAATACCTTGGGTTCGAGCCGGGTAAGGATACGCAGGGTCTGCGCGTTGCCTTCGAATCCGCCGATGCCGGAGGCGATGGTCGCCAAGGCCTTCTCCCCGTTGTGGCCGAAGGGCGGGTGGCCGAGGTCATGGGCGAGGCAGGCGCAGTCGACGACGTCGGGGTCGCAGCCGAGCATCGCGCCGATCTGACGGCCGATCTGGGCGACCTCAAGGGTGTGGGTCAGGCGGGTGCGCGCGAAGTCGTCGGTGCCGGCGACCAGCACCTGGCTTTTCGCGCCAAGCCGGCGCAGGGCCGAGGAGTGGATGAGCCGCGCGCGGTCACGTTCGAAGGCCGTGCGCGACTTGGATTTGGGAGGTTCGGCGGCCCAGCGTTCCTCGTCGCGTGGTTCGTATCCGGCGTTCGTCGGGATGCGCTCGTATTCGCCCATCGTCTTCCTCCCATCGACGATCCCACGTATCCCATGGTATCCATCGGGGCGCGGGCATGCTGTCGGCGAACCGGTTCAGCACGTCATAGGAGCGTTGCCTCAGCAGCGCAACCGACCGACGCCGCCAACGGCCGACGTTGGCTGGTCACAGGATGCTCGCCGGGTCGAGCCGCCTGAGGTCGTCGGCCCCCAGCACCTCGGGCGCATGCATATAGAGGCGCGGGATGCGGTTGCGCAGGCAGGTGAAGATCTCGTAGCTGATGGTGTCGGCGGCGCGCGCCCAGTCGTCGGCGGTGGGTTCGGCGAAGTCCTCGCCGCGCCCCGGGCCGAACAGCTCGACCGTGTCTCCCTCGTGCACGCCCAGTTCGGCGGCCGAGCCATGCAGGTCGAGGATGAACTGGTCCATGCACACGCGGCCCGACACATGGAACAGGCGCGGGCCTTCCGTGGTCATCACACGCACGGGGCCGCCGGGCTTCTCGACATGCTTGGCACCCTCCATATCGAAGCCGGAGGCGGAGCGGTGGATGCCATCGGCATAGCCGAGCGGCACGATGGCCGTGGACGTGGAGTCGGGGGTCAGATAGGTGCGTCCGTAGGAGATGCCGTGACCGGCCTCGACGTCCTTGACCGTGCCCAGCTGGGCCTGCAGCGTCATGGCCGGGGTGAGCTTGTAGTCGCCGGGCACGCCCATGGCCGGGTCGGGCTCGTAGCCGTAGAGGCCCACGCCGGGGCGGGTGAGTTCGAAATGGATCTCCGGGCGGTCGAGCGTGGCCGCGGTGTTCGCCAGATGGCGAATCTTCGGCGGGATGCCGGCGGCCTCCATGCGGCGGGTGAACTCATGGAAGGACGCGACCTGCCGGTCGGTGGAGGCGACGAATTCCGGCACGTCGGGGCTGTCGGCCACGGCGAGGTGACTCCACTGACCGATGACCTCGATGACTCCTTCCTTGGCCAGCTGCGTCAGTTTGGCGAGCGCCGCGTCGAAGACGGCCGGGGTGAAGCCATTGCGGCCGAATCCGGTGTCCACCTTGACATGCACGCGGGCGGGTTTGCCGGCCTTTCGCGCGGCGGCCGCAAGCGCGTCGATGCCGTCGAGTGAGCCGACCGACACATCGATGTCGGCTTCGATCAGTTCATCGAAGGGCACGGCCGTGCCGTTGTAGACCCAGGTGAGGATGCGCGCGCGGTCCGGGCCGATGCCGAGCTGGCGCAGCAGCAGCGCCTCATGCGATTGCGCGGTGCCAAGCCAGGTGGCGCCACCGGCGAGCGCGGCGAGGGCCGCGGGCAGCAGGCCATGTCCGTAGGCATCGGCCTTGACCACGCCCATCACCGCGGTGCCGGAGCCGACGCGAGCAACCAGTTGACGCATATTGTCGCGAAGCGCCCTGAGATCGACGATCGCCTGCGCCGGATATCGGCGGCAGGCCGCTTCGTAGTTGGCTTTGCCTTGGGGTGAGGAGAATTCGATTGCAGGTGCTGCGTTCAACGTCATGGCCCCCATTGTAGGAAGGGCATGGTCACAACGAAGAAAATAGGACCGGAAATGGCTGAAAATGGCCATTTTCGGTCCTATATCCGATGATTATGCGCTTTAGTGCGTGGCGATCTTATCGGTTTCGGTGACATGCCCGCCGAACTGGGCGCGCATGGCCGTCACGACGCGCAGCACGTCGTCCGAGCCGCCGCGCGAGGTCTGGCGCGTGTACAGGGCCGCCGCGGTGGCGGGGGTCGGCACGCCGAGCTCGAGCGCGGCCTCGACCATCCAGCGGGCCTCGCCGGATTCGTTGGCCACGGCCGGCACGCCCTTGAGCTCGGGGTCGTCGGCCGTGGCGTTCTCGAAGAGGTCGAGCAGCCAGGAGGCCACGACCGAGCCGCTTCTCCACGAGACCATCGTCGCCGCCGGGTTGTCGATGAGCTCGGAGCGCATCATCGTGGCGAAGCCCTCGCCGAAGGCCTGCATCATGCCGTATTCGATGCCATTGTGAACCATCTTGGCGAAGTGCCCGCCGCCGACGGGGCCGGCCAGCACCAGGCCGTAGTCCCCTTCGGGCTTAAGCGTCTCGAGCAGGGGAAGGATCCGCTCATAGACGGCCTTGTCGCCGCCGAGCATCAGCGCATAGCCGCGCTCGGCGCCCCACACGCCGCCGGAGACGCCGCAGTCGAGGAAGTCGATGCCATGTTCGGCAAGTTCGGCCGCGTGGCGCGGGTCGTCGGTGTAGCGCGAGTTGCCGCCGTCGACCACGATGTCGCCGGGCTCGAGCAGGTCGCCCAACGCCGTGACGGTCTAGTCGGTGGGCGCGCCGGAGGGCACCATCACCCATACGACGCGTGGCGCGGGAAGCGCGGCGACCAACGCCTCGAGCGAGTCGACGTCACGGCCGGATTCGGGGCTCATGTCGTAGCCGACGACGGCATGCCCGCCGTCGCGCAGACGCTTGACCATATTGCCGCCCATGCGGCCCAGTCCAATCATTCCGATGTGCATAGTGATCTCCTTTAATCAATGTGATTCGTTACGTATCTGATGTGAATGTGTCTGGAAAGTAGGAGCAGCAGGGCGCGTCAGAGCACCAGCGACAGCAGCAGCGTGAACACGAGGCCGGTCACGGAGAGCACGGTCTCCATCAGGGACCAGGTCTTGAGGGTCTGGCCCACGGTCATGCCGAAGTATTCCTTGACGAGCCAGAAGCCGGCGTCGTTGAGGTGGGAGAAGAACACGGAGCCGGCGCCGATGGCGAGCACCAGTAGCGCGAGATGCGTGGGGCTCATGCCGGCGGTCAGCGGCACCATGATGCCGGCCGCGGTGACGGTGGCGACGGTGGCCGAGCCGGTGGCCAGGCGGATGAGCACGGCGACAAGCCAGCCCGCGAAGAGCGGATTCATGGCGGATTCGGTGATGCCGTGGGCGATCACGTCGCCGATGCCGGAGTCGACGAGCGTCTGCTTGAAGCCGCCGCCCGCGGCCACGATGAGGATGATGCCGGCGACGGTGCTGAAGGATTTGCCGACCATGCCGTTGACGCCGTCGCGCGTGGTCTTCTGCATGAAGCCGAGCAGGATCATTGCCAGCACGGCGGTGAGGAACAGCGCGGTGAGCGGCTCGCCGATGAAGGCGATCGCGCGGCCCCACTGGGTGGAGGTGTTCGCGCCGGTCAGGTCCACGACGGAGGCGGCGAGCATGAGTACGACCGGGCACAGGATCACGGCGATGGCCTGGCCGAAGGTGGGGCGGTTCGAGGCGTCGCGCGGAGCGTCGGCCTCGGCCTCGTTCTCGGGGGCCATGATCGGCACCCAGCGCGCCATGAGCTTGCCCAGCAGCGGGCCGGAGATGATGACGGTCGGGATGGCGACGAGCAGGCCGAGGCCGAGGGTCACGCCGAGGTTCGCGTGGATCGAGTCGATGGCGGCGAGCGGACCGGGGTGCGGCGGCACGAAGGCGTGCAGCGTGGACAGGCCGGCGAGCGCCGGGATCGCGATGAGCATGACCTTCATATGGGCGCGGCGGGTGGCGAAGAGCACCACCGGGATGAGGAGGACGACGCCGACCTCGAAGAACATCGGGATGCCGACGATGAAGGCGATGAGGGCCATGGCCCACGGCAGCCGCTGCAGCGGGGTCTTGTCCATGATCGTGTCGACGATCACGTCCGCGCCGCCGGAGGCGAACAGGATGGTGCCGATGATCGCGCCGAACGCGATGAGCAGGCCGACGCCGGAGAAGGTGGAGCCGGCGCCCGAGGTGAAGCTGTCGATGGCTTCGTCGTAGGGCACGCCCGCGCACACGGCCATGATGAATGAGCCGAGCAGCAGGGAGAGGAAGGGGTGCAGCTTAAGCGCCGCGATGAACACGACGATGGCCGCGATGCCGATGATGGCGGCGATGATGAGTTGCATGGTGGTTCTCCTTTGAAACCGATATGCGTAGGTGTTTTGTTTGGTCAGGCGTTCTGAACTTGGGGCAGCTGCGCCTCATCGCGGGCCGCATACTCTTCGATCGCGGCGATGGCGCGTTCGACCATCGTCTCGACGTCACCTTCGATGGATACCTCGATGCCGGGTTCATCGGCTTCAAGCGGCTCCAGGATGGCGAACTGGCTGGGCAGCAGCGAGGGCGGCATGAAATGGTCCTTGCGTGCCTCCATGCGTCCGCGGATGAGCTCCTGCGAGCCGACCATATGCACGAAGAACACCGGCACATGCGCGCGCAACACATCGCGGTAGGCGCGCTTGAGGGCCGAGCAGCACACGATGGTGTCCTTGCCCTCGGCGTCGCGGGCGGCCATCCACTCGTCGATGGTCCGCAGCCAGGGCCAGCGGTCCTCGTCGGTCAGCGGAATGCCCGCGCTCATCTTGTCGATATTGGCCTTGGGATGGAAGTCGTCGCCTTCCGCCTTTTCATAGCCCAGGCGGTCGCGGACGGCATCGACCACGGTGGATTTGCCGCAGCCTGCGACGCCCATGACCACGACATGCGTGTGCTTGTTTCCCATTGGGGTGCTCCTGTTTCTGCTTCGTTGCCTATTGGAACTTGCTGTTGGCGGCGGATATCAACTACGTCATCCACCGTCGTTGAAGAATACGATAAACAATTTTATGACTCCTTGTCAAATCAAAAAGAGTATCTTTAATGAAAATCGGCGTGTCGCAAGGAAATTGATAGTCTGATTCACATGACAGCCGAACACCTGACGCCAGACAACGGGCATATGCACGAACCCGTGGCCAATAGCCTTGCCATCGATATCATCGACGGGCGCTGGCAGACGGACGCACCCAAAACCCTGGAGGATATCCAGGCCGATTTCGGAGTGTCGCGCACTGTGGCGCGCGAGGCAGCCCGGCTGTTGGAAGCGGCGCAAGCCATCGAAATCCGACGGCGCGTGGGGCTTATCCCCCGCTCCCCTGCCGACTGGCAGGCCCTCAACCCGCAGGTCATCACCTGGAAGCTACACTCCACCCAACGCCGGCAGGAACTCATATCGCTCACCGAGCTGCGCCTGTGCATCGAACCGGCGGCCGCAAGACTCGCCGCCACACGCGCGAATCTGGACGACAAGGCGAAACTGCCAGTGATGGCGCTCAAGATGAAGGACGCCGGCGAGAACGGGCGACTCGACGAATTCCACGAAACAGACATCGAATTCCATACGCTGATCCTGCGCAGCTGCGGCAACGAACTCTTCGCCGCCTTCGCCGACACCGTGGCCACCGTGCTGCGCGGACGCGTGGAGATCAATATGTATCCCCGCCAGCCCCGCCCCGAGGCGATGGCCGCGCATGTCGCGGTTGCCGAGGCGATATGGCGCGGTGAGGCGGAGAAAGCCTACGCCGCGATGCAGGGGATCGTGGATGAAGTGGGCGAGGCTATCCGCGGCTGATTGGAGGGCAATTCCCTTTGGGAATTGCCCTCCAATCACCATTCATGTCTTTGATAGGCGATGCGGGTGGTGTCGGTGGGACGGTCGAGAAGTTGGATGAGGCCGCAGCGGGCGAAGCCGGAGGATTCCAAGACATGCTGCATGGCCTTGTTGTTGGGATGCGTGTCGGCGCGCACATTGCCGTAATGCTTGAGCGCCCACTTGATGCAGTCACGCGCCGCATGATGCACGAGCCCGGAGGCCGCGATGCGGTGAATCGTCACATAGGCATCGTCATCGAGCCACGCCCCATCAATGGTCTTGTAAGTCGGATCCTCGCCCGGGCACAGCGCGAACTGGGCCAGGATACGCTCGCGCCCACCGGGACCTGCGTGATCGACAAGCAGCATCGTGCGCTGGTTGGCGATGTCGTCACGCACAACCTCAGGCCGGGGGAAAGTGTTTCCCCACTGGGTAGGGTTGCCATTGGCGGCCATCAGCTGCCGGGCATGCTCATAGTTGGCCTCCATCTGCGCGAAATCACGCATGGTGGCGTGGCGGAACATGCGCTTATTCCGGTTCGCAGCCGGCATCGCGGCGGGGGCTTGACTTGGCACTTGGTTCGTCCTAATTCTCTCGGATGCACTGCATTCTCTGCCGGCCCAACCTACCACGCGCACGTCACAAGCGCGACAGTCACACCGAGGCAGACTCGACCACGTTGATGGGCACCTTGATGCGCGTGGGCGACGCCCCGGCGTCGCCGCCGTTCATCCGGCCGAGCAGTGTGCGGGCCGCGGCACGCCCCAGTTCCTGCGGATCCTGCTCAAGCAGATAGATGCCGTCGCGCACATACTGCGACCAATCCCAGTCATCATAGCTGACCAAGCCGATGTCCTCCGGGAAGATCATTCCCAATCCCCGCAGCGCCGCAAGCAGGTCGAACAGCAGCGGCCCCATCAGCGAGACCACCGCAGTGCGGCCGTTGAGATGGGACAGCGCGACCCGCAGCGCGCCGGTCAGCCATGCGACGTCATGCCCGCCGACCTCAAGCGGCAGCAGGAACATTCCTCTCTCCTCGCAGGCATGCCGCAATCCTTCGACGCGCCGACCCTGCGCGGAGATCTGCGAGCGCACACGGCTGACCGCCACCACATTCTCATACCCCATGTCGGCGAGATGCCCGCCCAACGCATAGCAGGAGGCGACGTTGTCGGAGACGACCTTCGGCACCGAGTCCGGCTGCCCCGCAGGCTCGCGGTCCACAACCACCATCGGCACGCCCGCGTCGACCACAGCGCGATATGCGGAGAAATCCGCGGCATTCGGCTGAAGCACCAGACCGTCGACCCGCTGCGACAGCATCCGGTCGATGCCGGCACGCTCCTCATCAAGCGAATTGTCGGAGTTCATAAGCATGACGTCGTATCCCGCCGGACGCAGCTCCGCATCAATGCCCTTGAACAGCAGCGAGGAGAATACGTTCGAGATATCGGCCACGATCACACCGACCACATGGGTGCTCCCTTGGCGCATGCGTCGCGCGGAGGCGCTGGGTCGGTAGTCGAGGCGACGCACCGTCTCCTGGATACGCAGCTTGGTGGCCTCGCTCATCTTGCCGTAGTTGCCGTTGATGAAGCGCGAAACCGTCGTGACCGACACCCCGGCCTCGCGGGCGATATCGGCGATGGTTGTCCCGGGCATGGCCCCTCCTTTCACGGCGGTCTCCCTATTGTAATCCGACGCTCGGCACGCGAATGAAATCGATGCACCATCACCGCGACACGCCGGCATCACACCCGGGAAACAGCTGGAATTCCAGTGCGTAAGCCTTCGTCCTCGCCATCATAATTTGCGCTGTTTTCAAGTCAGCCGTACACTTGGACCCACACAAGGGGTATCGATACACCAATTCATACACCATTGAAGTTGGTTACTAAAGATGCATCGATACACCTTGCAGATATTGCATATACACAGCGCTGTGCCCCGTCTCAACAGGACCGACACCGACGCAACGACGCAAAGGAGACCAACATGGAGGAATTCTCGCTCGACAGCTTCGCCCTGACCGACAAGGCCGTGCTCATCACCGGCGGTGCCAGCGGGCTCGGGCACTACTACACGCAGGCCGTCTCCAAGGTGGGCGCCGACGTGTTCATCGTCTCCTACAATCAGGATGGCTGGGAGGAGACCCGCGCCGAGGTGGAGGCCAACGGACGCCGCGTTGTGTTCATGGAGCAGGACATCACCGAGCCCGGCGCCGCCAAGCGCATCGTCGACAAGGCCATGGAGGAATTCGGCCGCGTCGACGTGCTCATCAACAACGCCGGCATGCAGCGTCGCCATGAGCTCGCCGACTTCCCCGACGAGGATTGGCAGGCCGTCATCGACCTCAACCTCAACGCCCTCTACTACCTCTCACACGAGGTCGCCAAGGTCATGATGAAGCAGGGCAGCGGCAAGATCGTCAACATCGGCTCGATGCAGTCCTATCGCGCCGGCAAGTTCATCTTCCCCTACGCCGCCAGCAAGCACGCGGTCATGGGCCTGACCCGCGCCTACGCCGACGCCCTCGCACCCTACAACGTGCAGGTCAACGCACTGGCCCCCGGATACATCAACACCCCGATGACCAAGGCGCTGCAGGAGGATCCGGTGCGCAGCGTCGAGATCCGCGAACACATCCCGGCCGGTCACTGGGGCGAACCGCGCGAGCTCATGGGCGCCATGGTGTTCCTGTGCTCGAAGGCCTCCGACTATCTCAACGGCATCATGCTGCCCGTGGACGGTGGCTACCTGCTGCGCTGACGCGGCGCCTTCAATATCCCCTTCTCCTTCATTCCCGCGCCCGTCCGTCACCGACGACGGCGGGCACGGGCCAACATCCCTCGCATCCTCGTCGCGAAAGAACCACATCATGCCTTTATTCATCGTCGCCTGCGCCGTCGCAGTGCTCATCGTGCTCATCGTCAAGTGCAAGATGAACACCTTCCTGGCGCTTATCGTCACCTCGCTGCTGACCGCACTCGCCCTGCGGATCCCGGTCGACCAGATCCCCACCACCATCGAAACCGGCATCGGCGGCCAGCTTGGCCACCTGGCCATCATCTTCGGATTCGGCTCCATGATCGGCAAGCTCGTCTCTGACTCCGGCGGCGGCCATCGCATCGCCATGACGCTGATCAACCGATTCGGGCGCAGGCATATCCAGATCGCCGTGGTCGTGGCCTCCTTCATCGTAGGCCTCGCCCTCTTCTTCGAAGTCGGTCTGGTCGTTCTGCTGCCGCTGATCTACGTCATCGCCCGCGAGCTCGACATGCCGCTGATGTTCCTCGGCATCCCCATGGCCATCACGCTCAACGTGGCGCACGCCTTCCTGCCGCCCCATCCGGCTCCCACCGCCATCACCGAAACGCTCGGCGCGAACATGGGGCAGGTGCTGATCTACGGCCTCATCGTCTCCATCCCCACCGTCATCGTCGCCGGACCGCTGTTCAATCTGCTGCTGCACCGCGTGCGCCCCGACCTCTACCACGCCGACGTCGATTCCTCCGTGCTCGGCGACTTCAAGGAGTTCAAGGACGACGAGACCCCAGGCTTCGGCATCTCCGTGCTCACGGCCATGATGCCAGTGATCCTCATCGTCATCGCCACGATTTGCTCGTTCACGCTGCCCGAGGGCAACATCATCAACGAAGCCATCCAATTCATCGGCGCGCCCGACATCGCCATGCTGGCTTCGGTGCTATTCGCCGTGTGGTCGATGGGTCTGGCCCGCAAGCGCACGATGCCACAGATCGCCGGCTCGATGGTCGAATCCGTCAAGACCATCGCCATGATGCTGCTTATCATCGGTGGCGGCGGCGCCTTCAAGCAGGTGCTTGTCGACGGCGGCATCTCGGATTATGTGTCCTCCCTGTTCACACACATCAATATCTCTCCGCTGCTGGCCGCATGGCTTGTGGCCGCCGTGCTGCGCGTCTGCCTGGGTTCGGCGACCGTCGCCTCCCTGACCGCCGCCGGCCTGGTCGCGCCGCTGGTCGCGGCCTCCGGCGTCAATCCCGCGCTGGCGGTGCTGGCCGTGGGCGCCGGCTCCGTGATCGCCGATCATGTCAACGACGCCGGCTTCTGGATGATCAAGGAATACTTCGGCCTGAGCCTCAAGGAAACCTTCCTGTCGTGGACGACGGCCACCACGGTGATGTCCGTGATGGGATTGTTCTCGGTGCTGGGACTATCGCTGATCGTGTGAGCCGAACCGCCTACGGAAACGGAAGTCCCCTTCGCCATCGCTTGAGGATGGCGGAGGGGACTTCGCGTAAACCCGCTGTGCTCTCAGTCGACGACCTTGCGCTCGAAGGGATCGGAGCTGATGCCGGCGGCGAGGATGTCCTTGCACCACTGCTTGGCGGTGAACAGGGAGTGGTCACGGTAGTTGCCGCAGCTCTTGATCGTGGTGCCGGGCACGTCGTCCCACGTGGCCTCGTTGGCGATGAATTCCAGCGATTCCTTGAGCGCGCGGGCCACGTCCTCGGTGGAGTGCTCGCCCCAGGTGAGCAGATGGAAGCCGGTGCGGCAGCCGAACGGCGAGCAATCGATGTATCCGGGGATGCGCTCGCGCAGCAGCACGGCGATGGTGTGTTCGATGGTGTGGAGGCCGCCGGTGGGGATCGCGTTCTCGTTCGGCTGCACAAGACGCAGATCGAAGTTGGAGATCACGTCGCCATTGGGCCCCTTCTCCGTGTCGATCAGGCGCACATACGGCGCCTTGACCGCGGTGTGATCCAGTTCAAATGATTCGACAATCGGTTTATCGGCCATGATGGTCCTCCTTGCTTCACGAATATGCCGTTATTACTTTGGCCCGCTTCGCGGGGACAGTCAACTTCGGGGTCGCGAGGCGGCGATGGCCTGCATGAAACGTGGGCCGTAGAGGCGCAGCTTGTTGTCGCCGACGCCGTTGACGGCGAGGAATTGGGCGTCGGTGGCGGGCTTGAGGCGCGCCATGTCGCGCAGGGTCTTGTCGGAGAAGACGATATAGGGAGGTTTGCCGATTTCCTGCGCGATCTCGCGACGCAGCGCGCGCAGTCGCTCGAACAGGGCGTCATCCTCGTCGGTGGGCGTGTAGCCATCGGAAGCGCTGCCAGCGGAACTTGTGCGACCGTACACCGCACCGTCTTCGCCAGCGGCTCCGGCACGCCCGTATGCCGCGCCAGCCACGCCGGAGCCACCGGCACCTCCCCCACGCCGGGAGGAGGGATCGGCCCGCTCCACCCGCTTGATCTCATAGTGGAAATCCGGGGCCGCGGTTTCGAAGGCGCGGTCGCCGAAGCGCACAATCGGCATGCGTCCCTCGGCGATGGAGAGGAATCCGTCGGTGGCCATCTGGCTCAGCACGTCGCGGATGCGAGCCTCATTCACATCCTTGAGCCGCCCGAAGGTCGGCATCGCCTCCGGGTTGAGCCAGGCGAGGTCCTGCGCCTTGGAGCCGCGCAGGATGCGCACGATCTTGCCCGAACCGACGCGCTGGTCCACGTCGTGCACGCACATGCTGATCGCCCGCGCCACGTCAGTCACATCGATGGTTTCGAACGTGCTCGCACAGTTGGAACACACCTCGCACTTGGCGGCCTGCCCCGCGTCCGCACCTCCGGCCTCCTGCCCAAAGTAGCGCGTCATATAGCGGTGCAGGCAGTCGGTGGTGCGGCAGTAGCCGACCATGCCGTCGAGCAGACGCCGTTTGGCCATGCGCACGGTTTCGCGTTCCTCGGGCGTGAGTCTTTCGTTCTCGGAATCGGTGTCGAGCAGTCGGCGGCGTGTGACGATATCCGACTCGTTCCACAGCAGCGTGCATCGGCTCGGTTCTCCATCACGCCCGGCGCGCCCGGCCTCCTGATAGTAGGCCTCGATGGACTCGGGCATATTGTGGTGAATGACGAAACGCACATTGGATTTGTCGATGCCCATGCCGAATGCATTGGTGGCGACGACCACCTGCACACGGTCGTTGATGAAGTCGCGCTGCGCACGGTTGCGCTCGTCGGCAAGCATGCCGCCGTGGTAGGCGACGGCGATGCCATCGGCTGATGTCTTCTCCCCCATCCTTGCTCCGCCGTCTAGTTGCGGCACCGCGTCGTTAAGCGTCGCCGCCAACGCCTCGGTCTCCTTGCGCGTGGCACAGTAGACGATGCCCGACTCCCCCGGATGATCGGCGATGTATCGCGCCACCCAGTTGGCTTTGCGCTTGGTCTCCAGCTTGATGACGTCGAGATAGAGGTTCGGCCGGTCGAAGCCGGTGACGGTCACGGCCGGGTTCCGTAACCCCAGCAATCCCACGATATCGCGGCGCACCCGCTCGGTGGCGGTGGCGGTGAACGCGCCGACGACCGGCCGGTGCGGCAGCGAAGCGATGAAATCGCCAATCGACAGATAGGAGGAGCGGAAATCCTGGCCCCATTGCGAGACGCAGTGCGCCTCGTCGACGGCAATCAACGATATCGGCGTGCGCACGGCAAAGTCCTTGAACCGACCGGTTTCGAGACGTTCCGGCGCGACATAGAGCAACTTGACCTGGCCCGCGGCGGCCTGGGCGAGCACCATCGACTGTTCGTCGGGCGACTGCGTGCCGTTGACGAAGGCGGCGGGGATGCCGGCGTCGTTGAGCCCGTCCACCTGATCCTGCATCAGGGAGATCAACGGGGATATGACGACGGCGACGCCGTCCATGAGCAGGGCCGGAATCTGATAGCAGATCGATTTGCCGGCGCCGGTGGGCATGACGGCGAGCACGTCACGGCCGGCCGTGAGCTCGTCCACGATGCCCTGCTGGCCGGGGCGGAACGAATCGTAGCCAAAGTATCGCTTAAGCGCCGCGAGCGCCGCCGCGTGAGATGCGTCAGCCGTAATGTCCGTCATGCTTCATCACTTTAGTCGGCAGCGGCGCATGCGTGCGGCGCTCGGCGAGGCTCCACTGTCATTTTGAGCGAGCCATCCGCCTCTTGTCATTTTGAGTGGACCCTCCGCCTTTTGTCATTTTGAGCGAGCGAAGCGAGTCGAAAAATCTCACACTGCCAAGAAACGATGACGAGATCCTTCGACTCCGCTCGCTTTGCTCACTCCGCTCAGGATGACAGGGAACGTCCGCTTCGCTCAGGATGACAGGGGAAGGCGTTCGTTCCACTCAGGATGACAAAGGGCTTTCACCCCACGTGCGCAAAGGCCTGCTCAAGGTCGGCGATCAGGTCGTCGGCATCTTCGATGCCGACCGACAGACGCACAAGATTGGCGGGGACCTCAAGCGTGGTGCCGGCCACGGAGGCGTGGGTCATGGCCGCGGGCACCTCGATCAGTGATTCGACGCCTCCCAACGATTCGGCGAGCGTGAACACCTCGGTCGCATCGACGAAACGCTTCGCCGCCTCGGCGCCACCGGCCAGCCGCACGGAGACCATGCCGCCGAAGCCGCCATGCATCTGACGCGCGGCGATCTCATGGCCCGGATGCGATTCAAGGCCCGGATACCACACGCGCTCCACGCGCGAAGAGGGCTGCGATTCCAGCCACTGCGCCACCTTCAGCGCATTGGCCGAATGCTGGCGCACGCGCAAAGCCAGCGTCTTGAGTCCGCGGATATCAAGCCAGGAATCGAAGGGCGAGGGCACGGCGCCGGCCGCGTTCTGCAGGAAGGCGACCTGTTCGCGAATCTCCTCGTCATTGAGCACGACGGCTCCGCCGACCACATCGGAATGGCCGCCGATGTATTTCGTCGTCGAATACACCACCACGTCGGCGCCGTCGTCCAGCGGATGCTGCAGCGCGGGCGAGGCGAAGGTGTTGTCCACCACGACCTTGGCCCCGTGCGCATGCGCGACGGCGGCGGTGGCCGCGATATCGGTGACGCGCAGCAGCGGGTTCGAGGGCGTCTCAACCCACACATAGTGGTAGTCCTTGGCGGCGAGCGCGGCGGAGACGGCCGCCGTGTCGGTCACGTCGACCACGTCGAGACCCACGCCCCACGGCTGGAACACGCGGGCGAGCAGACGGTAGGTGCCGCCATAGACGTCGTCGCCGATGAGGATGTTGTCGCCGGGCCTCAGGGTCGAGCGCAGCAGCACATCGATCGCGGCGAGGCCCGAGGAGAAGGACAGCGCGTATTTCGCGCCCTCCACGGCGGCGAGCTGTTGGTCGAAGGAGGTGCGCGTCGGATTGATTGAGCGGCTGTAGTCGTGTCCGCCGCGCAGGCCGAGCACGCCGTCCTGCTTGAAGGTCGAGGTCATGTAGATCGGCGTGACGACGGCGCCGGTGGTGGGATCGGGGGTTTGGCCGGCGTGGATGGCGCGGGTGGCGAGGGCGGGGGTGGCGGTGGTGGTGTTGGTAGTCATGGTTTTCTTTCTTTTTCGCTGGTACGAGGTGGAGGGGAGCGATATTGCTGCGGAGGGGGGACCGCCCGTAGGGGGATGGAGCAGGAATATCGCTCCCCTCCACCGGGCATCCCACCAAACCATCACAAATATTGTTCGACCAGGGAGGGGCGGGTGGTGCGTGCCACGACGTCGGCGTAGCCGTGGGTGCGCATCCAGTCGTCGTTGAAGATCTTTTCGAGGTAGGAGCGGCCGGAGTCGGGGGCAAGGACGACGACGAGGCGGTCGGCTCCCAGGCCCTCGGCGAGTGCGTGCTTGATCGCGGCGGCGACGGCCAGTCCGGACGAGCCGCCGACCATGATCCCCTCCTCGGTGGCGAGACGACGCGTCATCTCGAAGGACTCGGCGTCGCTCACCTGCACGATGGCATCGGTGACGGTGCGGTCGAAGGCCTTGGGATAAAGCTCCTTGCCCACGCCCTCCACGTCGTATCCGTGCAGATCGCTGGCGGATGCGGCCGAATAGATCGAGCCGGCCGGGTCGGCGCCGATGACCTTCACCGCGCCATCGGAGATGTCCTTCAGGTAGTTGCCGGTGCCGGAGATCGTGCCGCCGGTGCCGATACCGGCCACGAAATCGGTGACCTTGCCCTCGCTCGCCTCCCAGATCTCGGGACCGGTGGTGGCGTAGTGGCTGGCGGGCCCGTTGGGATTGTCGTACTGGTTGGGCTGGAAGGCGCCGGGAATGGTGGCGGTGAGCCGGTCGGCGACGCGATAGTAGGAGCGCGGATCGTCGTGCGGAACGCCGGTGGGCGCGACGACCACCTCGGCGCCGTAGGCCCGCAACGTCGCGCGCTTGGATTCGGAGACCTTGTCCTGCACGACGAACACGGTGCGGTAGCCGCGCTGCTGGGCCACCATCGCCAGCCCCACGCCGGTGTTGCCGGAGGTGGGTTCAACGATGACGCCGCCTGGCTTGAGTTTGCCCTCTCGCTCGGCCGCGTCGATGATGCGCACGGCGATGCGGTCCTTGGCGGAGCCGCCGGGATTCATGTATTCGAGTTTGACGGCGATGGTCGCCTTCACGCCGGCGGCGGCCGGGATGTGGTTGAGGCGCACGAGCGGGGTGCCGCCGATGAGTTCCGTGACGGAGTTCGCGATGGTCATTTGTGGTCCTTTTGCTTGGAATGGTTGCTTTTCTGGGCTTATGCCAAGCACGGACACCGGTCGCGTCGTATGAGGTGAGAGAAGTTCAGAAAATATACGGATATATCATCCGATAATTCCTATATTTCTTGAATCCGCCTGAATATGGCGGGAAACGTTCTGTCTCAAGTTATGCGTCGCCTACCGCGCGCCGTGTGGCGTCGGTTAGCGACAACAACATGAGATGAACTGCATGAAATCGACCATAGCACGAAGGGCGGCGCTCGCATACCGTGTCTGTCCACGATATGGAACGTCGCCCTGTCCGAGTGCTCCGAACGATGACCTCAGCCGATATGCAGCTCGCGCGCGGCCCGCTCGTCACGAGATCGGGTCAGATGGAAGGCCAGCCATGTGGCGGCGGCGAACAGCAGCGCCGCCAAGCCGAGCGGCGCCCACACCTGATAGCCGAAGCCCCAGTCCCAGTGGAACCGCCCCTGCACGATGGTCGAGACCATGCCCAGGCTGTCCGGCGCGACATCATTCCAGATCCGTCCGCCGAAGCCACCGACGACCATCACGAAGAATAGCGCGAGCAGGAACGGCCCCCAGCCCTTCGCCACCAGCGAGCCGGCTGCCTGCCCCAGTGCGGAGACGGCAAGCAGCTGTGCGAGACCGCCGAGCGTGATGGTCACCCAGCTTGCGGCGGAATTGCCGCCATAGATCTCAGCGCCTCCCATCGAGAAGCCCACGCCAAGATCGGCGCGGATGAGATTCGTCAACCCGAAGAACATCATGGCCAGCGCAGCGGCACCCGCGGCGACGACCAGCGAAACAATCACCGAGCACCAAGCGAAGCGCCGGCGCGAGACGCCATGACAGGTCAGCGGTGTGAACATCGTGATATGCCAGATCATCGGGGTGAAGCAGGTGAGCGGCCGGACCATTCCCATCGCATTCAACGTCGAGTAACCGCCGCCGAACACCTTCGCGTCCATGATCGCGATTAGAGACATGATGACGAACATGCCCAGCAAGCATGTGAGGATCACTCCGACGACATACCAGATCTTTCGCCATGCCATGCGCGCGATGCGATCGCGTCCGCTTCCGCTTGCGATGACGGAGGTTCCAGAGACGCCAGCCATGCCTTCCGCGGCATTCGCTCCGTTTACAGTATCCGACGCATTCATTGTCTGCGTTGCCATATCACTCACTTCCCTTCGCTGTTATCCGTGACCCGGTTCGCCGGGTCGGTCAGTCTCACGACATAATCCTGCAATCCCAACGATGTAGCGGCTACACCGGTCGGAAGGCCTTCCCTCGCAACGGCACCGCGCACCGTCACCCGATCCAATCCGTCAAGGTGCTCACGCGCCAGCACGCCCAAGCGTTCCGAGGCGACGAATGTCTCGACCACGCCCGGGTCTCCGGTCAGTTCGGTCGCGCGCGAGCCCACGACGTCGGCTTCGAATTCGTCGATGATATGCCCTTGGTCGAGCACCACCACCCGTTCGACGACATGTGCGATCTCATCGATGCCATGCGTGGACACCACGATGGTGCGCGGTCGCTTCGCGAAGGATTCCAGGAGGAACCTGTGGAACAGCGCCCGGTTGACGGCGTCCAATCCCAGCATCGGCTCGTCGAGCAACAGCACATCGGCGGGCACGGCGAATGCCGCCGCCAAGCGCACGGCCATGCGCTGCCCCAGCGATAGATGCCCGTAGGCCGAACCCGGCTCGATGCCGAAGGCCTGCATCATGCGCAGGGCGAGATCCCAGTCGAGCGGCCCATACCACCGCTCCTCCTCGCGCAGCAGGCTCGTGGCCGAGCGCACCGCGAGTACCGGCATCGTCTCGTTGAGCAGGTAGACGCGATTCTGCGCGGCTTCGTTGCCGCGCACTTCAACGCCATCGAGCGCGATGGCGCCGCCGACGGAAGTCAGGCGGTTCGCCACACAGCCGAGCAGCGTCGACTTGCCAGCGCCGTTGCGCCCGAACAGACCATAGATGGTGTCGTCACGCAGCGTCAGATTCACGTCGTCAAGCGCGACTTTGCCTCCGTAGGCTTTGCTGAGGTGTTCGATGTTCAGCGTCATGATTGGTATCCCTTCTCGATGAGTTCGGCCAGTTCCTTCGGGCCGATGCCGAGGCTTCTTGCTTCAGCGACAAACTCCGTCATTCGTTGGGTGAGGAAAGCCTCGCGTTTGTCGGCGGTGGCGCGTTCCCTCGCGCCCGCGGCGACGAACATGCCCAGGCCCCGTCGTTTCTCCAGCAATCCCTGCGCCACCAACAGGTTCATGCCCTTGAGCACGGTGGCGGGATTGATCCGATAGACGGCGGAGATCTCGGTGGTGCTGGGCACCTGCGCGCCTTCCTCGAACACACCGGCGACAATCGCCTCGCCCAACTGGTCTGCGACCTGTCTGAACAGCGGCTCGTCACCGGAGAATTCGAAATGCATGGCCCCTCCTTTCACGTTCGTTGGTTACATGGTTAATTACTTATGTAACTAACCATATAACCAAGTCGCCGCTGCGTCAAGTCGATACCCCTGCGAACAGGCAATATCTCACCCGTCACTTAAGCGAAGCCCGCAACCACCTTGCCACCAAAACGAGTCCGTAACCACTTTGTCATCCTGAGCGGAGCGCGAAGCGCGGAGTCGAAGGATCCCCTCTGATTGCCACCAAGATTCTTCGACTCGCTTCGCTCGCTCAGGATGACAAAAAGAGGAACGTCACAACGAGGCGGCGGCGATGAGGCGTTTGGTGTAGTCGTCCTGCGGCGAGCCCAGAACCTGCGCGGTCGGGCCGGTTTCCACAACCCGCCCGTTATGAAGCACAAGGATGCGGTCGGCGAGATGCCGCACGACGCCAAGGTCATGGGAGACGACGATCAGGGCCGTGTCGGGGCGGGCGGCGCGGATGGCTGCGAAAGCCTCAAGGATCTGGATGCGCGCGGCCACATCAATCGCGCTCATCGGCTCATCGGCGAGTATCACGCGCGGCTCGCCCACGATGGCGCGCGCAATGGCCACCCGCTGCGCCTGCCCGCCGGACAATTCGCCCGGATAACGGCCTGCGAACGTCTCCGGCGCAAGACCGACCGTACGCAGCGCCGCCGCAACACGTTCGGCAACGACGGGCTTCGACTCACGCCGCAGCGCCAATGATTCCCCCACGGATCGGGCGACCGTCCACCGCGGATCCAACGAGCCGAAGGGATCCTGGAACACCAGACCGGATTCACGCCGTAACGCTTGGAATCCCGGCAAACGCCGTATGCCGGACATCGTAAGAGCCTTGGCTGCCTTGGTCATCTTGGCCGCCTTAGCCGTCTTGGCCGTCCGGCCTTGGCTGCCCTGCCGCCGCAGGCCACCCCGGCGCACCAGACTTGCGTCAGCACCGGTCGTTTCTCCGCACACTGGCTGTCCGCGGTACATCACCTCGCCGGCGTCCGCGGTCTCCAGCCCTAGCAAGATGCGAGTCAACGTTGATTTGCCGGAGCCCGAGCCACCGATGACAGCCAGGCACTCCCCCGCCATCACGTCCACGGACACTCCGTGCAGCACTTGTTTGCGCGTGCGCCCTTGCCCGAAGAATTTGTCAATACCATGTCCGGACAGCAGCACGGCATTATCAGCCCGTGATTGCTCCGCCATGGCATCTTCCGCCGATTCCACTCCGCCTATGCCAGGGCTTTCCACCATTGTCATGATTCCACCTCCGCTCGCAGGACACCCGCTCCGAGTTCGCTGACGCTCGAAACATCACCCGCCGCAAGAGTGAGGCTGCGGGCGGCATACACCAATCGCTCCGTCTCGGGACTAGCCGGCGCAGCCAACAAATCAGCGGTGCGACCGGTTTCCACGACCCGCCCGGCCTCCAACACAACGCTGCGCGTGGTGGCGCGCGCCAGCACCGAGAAGTCATGGGTGATGAACAGCATGGATGCGCCCGCATCGTCCACCAGCGACACCAACAGGTCCACGATCTGCCGTTGGGTGATCGAATCAAGCGCCGTGGTGGGTTCGTCCGCGATGATCAGACGCGGCGAGGTGATCAGCGCGGTGGCGATGCCGACGCGCTGCCGCTGCCCGCCGGACAGCTCATGCGGATACTTGCCGCCGACCTCGTCGATATCCAGCCCGACCTTGGCGAGCATGGCCGCGACGCGTTCCGCGCGCTCGGCCTTCGTCAGGTCATAGTGGAGCCGCAGCGGCAGCGCGACCTGCTTGGCGACCGTGGTCACCGGATTCAGCGCGGCCGCCGGATTCTGGAACACCGTGCCCACATAACGGCCACGCAGCTCGGCGAGCTGCCGGTCGGTCACCGCATAGCCGTGTCCGGCCATGCGCCCACGAGACTTCGCCGACGCACCGGTTTGCGCATCGGCCACGGTCATATCGCCGAGCCGAATCACGCCGCTCACGCTCGCCTCCGCCGGCAACAGCCCGAGCATCGCCTTGGCGATCATCGATTTGCCGGAACCGGAGGACCCAATAAGCCCGACCCGCTCGCCGTCGGCGATGCTCAGATCGACGCCATGCACAATCGGCGTGCCGCCGATGGCGATGTGCAGGTCACGGATGTCAACGGACATCATCGGCCTCCTTCCGAGGGAACCCGGCTGCGCGACGACGCGCTGGACACCGGATCGAAGGCGTCCTTCAGGCAGTCACCGAGCAGGTTCAGCGCGACGACGGCCATCGTGACGACCAAGCCCGGCCATAGCACGGTCAGCGGATACACATTGATGAATTTGACCGAAGTGGCCAGCGAATGTCCCCAGCTGGGCACGCCGGAGGGTATGCCCACGCCGAGATAGGTCAGTCCGGCCTCGGCGAGCAGCGCCGTGCCCGCGGACATCGATGTCTGCACGGCAAGCACCGGCAGGATATTGGGCATGATATGGTCCACCAGCACCCGCAGTCCGCCCGCGCCATTCGCCAACGCCGACTCCACATACGACGAGCGCGCGGCCAACAGCGCGGCGGGGCGGGCGACGCGCGCGAGATTGAGCCCATAGGCGAAGCCGCAGGCGACCACAACCACGGCCACGCTGGCGCCGAGCGGCACCGCGAGGATCAGCGCGAGGAGCACGGTGGGCACGGAGATCAGCGCGTCCACCACGACCACGGAGGTCTGGGCGAGCGCCGAGCGCCGCGACACCATGGCCGCGACGAGCAGCAATCCCCATACACCTGCGACCACGACCACCAGCAGCACGATGGCGAGATTGGTGGCCGAGCCGGCCATCAGCCAGCTCAGCACATCCGCGCCGGTGCCGTCGGTGCCAAGCGGATGTGCGGCCGAGGGAGAGGACCACACGTGATAACCGTCGGTGGCAAGCAGCGGCTGGGGCGTCCAGAACAGGGAGACCACCGCCACCGCCACCCACAGCCCGAGCACCATCAGCGCATATTTGCCCGATCCCCTGCGCCAGATGGCTCGCAGCACGGCGACGATTTTCGTGCGGACCGGCATATTCGCAGCACCCGTCATATCCGCCATGCCGGTCGTGCCTTTCATGTCCGCCGCAGCCATCGTGTCCACGTCGCCATGCGACCGACCCATTCCGCCGGAACGCTTTCGCTTCGATGCGTCGCCCTTCATCGGTTCACCTCGTTTCCGTCGCCCGCCGCGGCCAAGCGCGGGTCGAGCGCGCGATGCAGCAGATCGACGATCAGCCCCAGCGTCAGGAAGAACGCCGCCAACAGGAACAGTTCGCTTTGCACAGCGATCAGATCGCGGTTGCCCACATCGGTCACCAACATCGATCCGATGCCGGGCAGGGCATACAGGTTCTCGACCACCATCACGCTGGTGATCATCTGCGCGAAGGTGAGGCCGACCACCGACACGAGCTGCGGCGTGGCCAGGCGCAGGCCGATGCGCAGCGTGGCCTGAACGCGCGTCATACCGCAGGCCATGCCCATATCGACCGCGCCCGAGGCGATTTGCTCGCCCAGCGCGGCGCGCGTGTAACGCATCAGACTGGCCGCCACAATCAGGCCGCTGGCCAGCGCGGGCAACACCAGCGAGGCAAGCGCCGCCCCCGGTTTGGTCCAGCCATCCAGGGGGAATCCCTGTGAGGGGAACAGCCCGATCAACCCCGTGCCGCGCGAGAACAGCAGGATGAGCAGCAAGCCGCTCCACAGGGCGGGCACCGCGCCTCCCACAATGGCAACCACATGAAAGAATCCGCGCACGCCGGGTCGGCGCGCCAGCGTCGCCACACATCCCAGTGGGATGCCGACGGCCAGTGCCACCGCCAAGGCGATGAGAATCAAAGGAAACGTGACCTGCGCGCGCTGTGCCACCTGCGAGGTGACGGATTTCCCGGTCAAAGCGGAATCGCCGAGATCACCACGCAGCAACGCCCCAAGCCAGTCACCATATTGCACAATCAGCGGACGGTCCAAACCAAGCTGGGCGCGCAGAGCGGACACCCGCTCAGGCGTGGCCTTGAGCCCCGCCATCACGGTAGCCACATCGCCCGGCAGCACACGCAGCGCCACAAACACCAGCACCGACAGCCCAAACAACGCCCCCACAAACAACACCAACCGCCGCACCACAAATCGCATAATCCCTCGATTCCCTCCCTCAAAAACACAATGACGTTGGACGGACCGTAACGGACGGACGAAAGCGAGCGCCGGATTGGGATGGCCGTTGACGACCGTAAAGACTCGGCCTGAGCGGCCCGGAGCGTGTCGCCAATGGCCATCCCAATCCGGCGCGCCCACCCGCGCAACTGTCTCATACAAACAACGTCACTTGGTGTACGTCACATTCCACAACGGCAGCACCGTCTGGCTCAGATCAAAAGGAAACCCTTCGACCCCCTTAACCGTGGCCGTGGTGATGCGATACGAGAACAGCCAGTCGGCGGCGGCATCCTCGCTCACCAGCCGCGCGGCCTTGGCGAGCAGTTTGTCGCATTCGTCCTGGCTGGTGGCGGCCATGGCCTTGGCGTAGAGGTCCTGCACCTCGGGGTTGTCATAGCCGTAGTAGTAGGTCGGGTCGGCCCACTGCTCGAAGTCATGGCTTTCGGCATGGTCCACCAGCGACAGGTCGTAGTCGGCGTTCTTGTGCACGTCCTGCAGCCAGGTGGAGAATTCCACATAGTTGATCGACAGGTCGATGTAGACGTCCTTGAGCTGCGAGCGCAGCTGATCGCCGAGTTCGGTGCCGTAGGTGTTGGCGTAGGTCAGGGTGACCTTCAGCGGCTTGTCGGCACTGTAGCCGGCCTCCTTCATCAGCGACTGCGCCTTCTTGACGTCGTGCGGATACAGGTCGGTCAGGTCCTCGTAGCCCGGATCGACGGGCGGAATCGGCCCGCCGAGCGCCTTGTCGGCGCCGCCGCGCGAGGCGATGATCTGCTCATGGTCGATGGCGTATCGGATGGCCTGGCGCACGCGCTTGTCGGTGAACGGGGCGCGCTTGTTGTTGAAGGCGAGCACATACTTGTCGGAGCCGTCGCCAGCCTTGATCACATAGTTCGGATCGTCCTCCAACGGCTTGGCGAGGTTTTCGTTGATTGGGGACAGCACCTGTACATCGCCGCTTTTCAGCGCGTTGACGGCCGCGTTCTCGTCGGTCAGGTAGCGCACGACGACGGTCTTGGTCTTCGGCTTGTTGCGTCCCTCGTAGTTCTCGTTGGCCTTGAGCGTCACGGAATCGTTGGGCACGAATTTCTCGATGGTGTACGGTCCGGATCCCACGGCCTCGGTTTTCGGGTCATAGCTCGCGTCTTTGTCGAACACCAGTCCGGGGCGCGCGGAGAGATACCACAGGAAGTTCGCGTTCGGCTTGGCCAGCGTGATGACCAGCGTGGAGGCGTCCGTCGCCTTGACGGAGGCCACGTCGCCCAGCTGCTCATAGTCGTAGTATTTCTTCTCCAGCATCTGCTGGATGGACCACGCCGCGTCCTCGGCGTCGAGCGTGTCGCCGTTGGAGAATTCCAGTCCCTTGGCGATATGGAAGGTGTAGGTCAGGCCGTCGTCCGACTGTTCCCATGAATCGGCGATGGCGGGCGTCACCTGGTTGGAGGAGTCGCGGCCGACGATGCCTTCGTACACGTTGCCGATCAACAGCTGCATCAGCGCGTTGCCGGACTGCGTGCGGATGTCGAGATTGACGGGCGCGAGCTTGAGCCCGATGGTGATGGTGTCGGTCTTGGCGGTGTGCAGATCGGTCTGGGTGTCGTTTTTGCCGTCGGAACGGCCCACGGCCAGCCATGCGCCCAATACGAGCGCGGCCGCCACGATGACGGTGATCAGGGCCCATACCCATCCGGCCGGGCCGCGTCCGCCCTTTCTCTTGGCACGCGCGTTCAGCGTCGCGTCGGTGCTGGCGGACGGATTGACGGCAAGGCCGTCGTATGCATTGTTGGATTCATTGGTTGCGCCGGTCTGCCCGTGCGCACCGTTGTCCTGAGACATGCGTGATACCTCGATATTCGGTTATATGTGTGTCGTATGCGATTGGCCGCCACATCAGGGTCGACCATCGCCACCGACCATCCTACCCGCGCCGCAGCCCCACATGCCGGAACCTAGACAATCTCCATAACGACTGCGACCTTTATCATGCCATTGCATCGAGGCGTCCGGCGAACCGGGCCAGGCCAAGACGACGCAGGCGCTCGACCTCCTCCGACATGGTGCGCGGCGGATGCTGTTTCGAGGCCACCAGCATATGCATCGCCGCCATCGCCTCCTGCGGGTCCTCGTCGAACAGCTCCGAGAGGAAATCATCCGGCGGAACCACGCGAAGTCCCAGGGGCTCGAGTGCTTCGGAGGGAAAGTCCTTGAGGTTGGAAGTGACGATGACATCCGCCCGGGCCTTGAGCGCGGCCGCCACGACATGCCGATCGTCCGGATCAGGCAGCTCCGCCACATGCTCCAACGATTCCCAGCCCATGACGGACGCATCCGGAAAAGCCCTGTCCAAGGTGTCCAGATACTTATCCACGCCCTCTTGCGTCGCGCGCGACCAGACCTGGGGCAGATGGTTGCGTACCTCGCCCATGATGCGATCCGACCACACGGGTTCATATAGATCGGCGTCCGCGAAAGACAGCAACACGTCGGTCACCCACGTGGAATAGAACACGTTGGCGTCCAACACCGCGCGCATCAGCCGCGCTCCGCTAACGCAACATCCACTGCATCATAGGCACCCATGCCAACAGCTAGGGCTCGCGCATCCTCAAGCAACCCATGACGGCGCTCACGCAGTTCCTTGTACTTGATGACATCACGGTACCGGACCATCCGGTGGCCGGTGGCGGACAAACGGGACGAGGGGATGCGGCCCGCATCAATGATCCTGGCCACTGTCTTGGCCGTCACTCCCAGAATCTCCGCCGCCTGTCCGGTCGTGAGCATCCGCGCCCCGTCGGACAGCGCGTCGGCCGCACGCATGGCGGCGTTGAACTCATCCTCGGTCAATTCATAGGTCTTGCCATACCCCTGGATCACGAACGGCCTGTCGGCATGCACCACGGCATCGATCACCGGCATACTCATAGCCAACGCTCCTTTCCGTTCCAACACTTCCCTCAGTCTACCACCAAACGGACAAAACGGACATTTGGCGCTGCGGAAAGTTCCGTGAATCAGACTTGCGCTGTGCGCCCGGCATCGCCGCACGGCCCCGTGCCGCATGCGGACCGTATATATACTTGGGTTGGCATTGACGACGCGCGCGCAACGACCATATGGAGGTACGATGGCGCATATTCTTCTGGGGGTCACCGGCAGCATCGCCGCGTTCAAGGCCGCCCATCTGGCATCTGACTGGACCAAGCGGGGGCATGAGGTGCGTGTGGTGATGACACATGCCGCCACCCGGTTCGTCACCCCGCTCACCTTCTCCTCGCTCGCTCATACCCCCGTGCGCACCGATATGTTCCCCTCCCCCGCCCCATCGGCGGACGCCGCGGGCGATGTGACCGCCGACGCGGGCCATCTGGCGATCAACCATGTCGCCGACGCGGCGTGGGCCGACGCGCTGGTGGTCGCCCCCGCCAGCGCCGATGCCATCGCGCGCATCGCGGCGGGTATGGGCGACGACACGCTCGCCGCCACCATCCTCGCCTTCGAGGGCGGGCCGAAGGTGCTCTGCCCGGCGATGAACGCGCATATGTACCGCAATCCCGCCGTGCAGCGCAATCTCGCGGTCTGCCGCGAATTGGGATGGGCCGTCGTCGAGCCGGGTTCCGGCCCGCTGGCCTGCGGCGAGACGGGCAATGGGCGTATGGAGGAGCCGTCCGTCATCGAACGCCGGCTGGATGGGCTGTTGGACGGGCCGGATGCAAACGGCACGCCATCCGATGAATGCCCGCTGGCGGGTCTCAATGTGCTGGTCACGGCCGGTCCCACGCGCGAGCCGCTGGATCCGGTGCGCTATCTGACCAATCACTCGACCGGCAAGATGGGGTATGCGATCGCCGAGGCGGCGCGCGACCTGGGCGCGCGGGTGACGCTGGTCTCCGGTCCGGTGGCGCTGGGCGCTCCGCAGGGCGTGGAGCTGGTGCCCGTGGTCACCGCGCGCGATATGTTCGACGCCGTGACCGGGGCCTTCCCCACGGCGGATATCACGGTGATGGCGGCGGCCGTGGGCGATTTCCGCGTGGCCGAGGTCGCGCCGGACAAGATCAAGAAGCATGGACGCGAGTCGATCACCTTGGAGCTGGTCGCCAATCCCGACATCCTCGCCTGGGCGGGCGCGCACCGACGCGCCGACGGCTCGCAGACGCTCTGCGGTTTCGCGATGGAGACGCGCGATCTGGTGGCCAACGCCGCACACAAACTCGCCGACAAGCACTGCGACATGCTGGTGGCCAACAATCTCAACGAACCGGGCGCCGGCTTCGCCACCGACACCAACGTCGTCACCGTGATGACCCCGGGCGAGGCGCCGGAGGAGCCTCGCATCGAGCGATGGGAGAAGATGGACAAACGCGAGCTGGCCGGCCGTCTGCTGCTCAAACTGGCCGAACTGCGCAGCACGTGCGTCACCGACGCCCGCACGCAGGAGACGCTCTGATGCTGCTTGCGGTGGACATCGGCAACACGAAGATCGCGCTCGGCTTCCTCGACGGCGGCACGGTGGTCGGCAAATACCGGCTGACCACGGCAGCCGAGCATTCCTCCGATGAATACGCGATGCTGCTGCGCCGGTTCATGGGCATGTCATCGGTTGAGCCCGACGACATCGACGGCGTGGCCATATGCTCCGTGGTGCCCAAGGTGATGCATGCGTTCCGATCGGCCATCGTCAAACTGCTGGGAATGGAGCCGCTGATCGTGGGCCCGGGCGTCAAAACGGGCGTGAACCTGCGGCTCGACAACCCCCATTCGGTAGGCACGGACCGCATCGCCGACGCGGTGGCGGCCTACCACCTCTACGGCGGCCCGGTGCTGGTCATCGACTTCGGCACGGCCACCACCTACGATTATGTGGACGAGCATGGCTCGTTCACGGCCGGGGCGATCAACGTGGGCTTCCAGACCGCGGCAAACGCACTGTCCGGCAACACCGCGCAGCTGCCGGATGTGGAGCTCGACGACCCAGGCACCGTGCTCGGGCGCAATACGAATGCGGCGATCCGCGCCGGCCTGTTCTATGGATTCCTGGGCGGCGTGGAGCTCACGATCCGTCGTTTCGTCGAGGAGACTGGCTCACAGCCGAAGGTCGTGGCCACCGGCGGGTTAGGCCGGCTCATCACCCGCCAGACGAAACTCATCGACGTGGTGGACCCCGATCTCATCTTCAAGGGACTGGCCATCATCCACGCGCGCAACCAGAGGCCGCGCTGAGCCATCGAGAAACGAGCGGGGGAACCGCCCAAGGAAAGGAACGACATGCTCGTCGCAGTCGACATCGGCAACACCAACATCGTGCTCGGATTCCTCGAAGGACAGGACATCGTGGGCACCTACCGCATCACCACGAAGGCCGAGCACACCTCGGACGAATATGGGATGCTGCTCACCGAGTTCCTGGCGATGAGCGGCTTCGTCCCCGCCGATGTGGACGATGTGATCGTCTGCTCGGTGGTGCCCAAGGTGATGCATTCCTTCCGCTCGAGCATCGTGAAGTTCCTCGATGTCGATCCGCTGGTGGTGGGCCCCGGGGTGAAGACGGGCATCAATGTGGCCATCGACGATCCCAAGTCGCTGGGCGCGGACATGCTGGCCGATTCGGCGGGCGCGTTCTACGAATACGGCGGCCCGGTGCTGGTGGCCGATTTCGGCACGGCGACGACATTCAACTATGTGGACGCCCGCGGATCGATCACCTGCGGCGTCATCACCACGGGCATCCGCACGGGCGCGGCCGCGCTGTGGAGTTCGACCGCGCAGCTGCCGGAGATCGAGATCACGCGGCCGAAGTCGATTCTGGCATCGAACACGCTGGCGGCCATGCAAGCGGGCCTCTACTACGACGCGCTCGGCGGCATCGAGCGCACGATCCGACAGTTCCACGAGGAGATCGGCGAACCGTTCCAGGTCATCGCCACCGGCGGACTGGGCCGCGTCTTCAAGGACGACACCGACCTCATCGACATCTACGATCCCGACCTTATATTCAAAGGTATGCGGCAAATCCATAAAAGGAACGTGCGCTAACGACCTCTACCGCACCGCAAATCCCTGATTATTCCCATACTCCTTCAGATCCGCCTGCCATAGCGCGAGCCCGTCCTTCAAGCTCACCTTGGCGCCGGGCCGCTCCAATGGTTCCAGCGGGTCGCCGTTCTCGTCGGTCTGCCCAGCGGCGATGGCCTCCTTCCGCTCCTTCCACGCCTGCGAGTCCTTGGACCACGAATAGGCCTGCCCGACCGTGCGGCGGAAATCGGAGCGTGCGTAGACCTCGAAGGGCAGGTATTGGTAGCCGGTGGACACATCGCCAGCCGCGTCGGCGAGCACTTCGTTGAAGGCCTGACCGCCGAAGTAGGGGATGTCGATGCCGCGCGAATCCTTGATCGTCGTCTTGGCGAGGAATTCCTCGGAGGCGAGCGTGGTGGTGTCGGCCGGGAACGCGCCGCCGTCGACGCGCGCACCGATGCCGGCGGGGTCGCGGGTCACGAAGGAGGCGAAGCGGAAGGCGGCGGACGGTTTGCGCGTCGATTGCAGCACGGCCATCGCCGAGCCGCCGTTCTCGGCGTTCGCCTCGCTGCCGTCGGGCGTGGGCATGCGCGCGACCCGCCACAGTCCGGAGGTGCCGGGCACATCGGCGAGCAGCAGCGATGGCATCCATGCGCCGGCGAACACCGAGGCGACACGCCCGGAACCGAGCGCGCGCTTCCATCCCTCGGACCACGTGGCGTGGCTGGTGTCGACGAGGCCTTCGTCGATCATCCTCTGCCAAAATTCGGTGAACTTCCCGGTGCCGGCGTCGCCGGTCAGGTTGACGGTGACGTCCTTGCCGTCCGAGGAGGTGAGGAAGGGGCGCCCGCCGGCCAGCCAGACCATCGCGTCATAGAAGCTCGCGTCCCCTTCGTCGGCGGCGATATAGACGCCGATCTCCTTGAGTTTCTTCGCGGCTTCGTAGTAGTCGTCCCATGTGCGGATCTGCTTCGCGTCGACGCCGGCCTGATCGAAGACGTCCTTGTTGTAGAAGAAGGCCATGGGGCCCGAGTCCATCGGCAGTCCGTAGACACGGCCGGCGAGTTGGACCGAGGACCAGGTGCCGGGGGTGAAGAAGTCGGCGTACCCCTGCGTCACGCGGTCGGATAGGTCGAGCAGCTGCCCGGAGACGGCGTATTGCGGCAGCGCGAAGTATTCGATCTGGGCGACGTCCGGCATGCCGTATCCATCTTGGATCGCGCTGTTGAGATTGTCGTATCCGCTCACGTCGGTCAGTTCGACGCGGATGTCGGGATTGGCGGCTTCGAAGCGCTTGACGACGGTGTCCATGCTCGGCTCCCAGCTCCACACCGATATCACCGTGCGCTGGTCGGCGGCCGCCCCACCACAACCGGCGAGCGTCAGCGCACACGCCGCGGCGCATATCGCCGCCGCCATCCGTCGTATCCTCCGCCGCCTCGTATTTCGCATACCCGCCAGTCTACCGCGTGCCGCCAGCGGACGATTTTCCGCAGTATATTCGCCGCATATGCGAAAAGGGACGGGCTGCGAAACGCAACCCGTCCCTTGGGAATCGGTCAGCCGATCAGGCTCACTTCTTGACGGTGTAGCCCTGCTGCTCGGCGTAGCTGATCATGTCCTTCTGCCAAGCCTCGACGCCCTTGGCCAGGGTCGTGGACTTGTCGGTGTAGGCGCCGCCGGCGAAGTCGGCGAACTTGCCGCGGGCGTAGACCTCGAAGGGCAGGAACTTGTAGCCGGTGGCCACGTTGGCGGCCGCCTTGGCGAGCTCCTCGTTGAACTTCTGGCCGCCGAAGTACTCGTGGGCGTTGCCGTCCGCGTCGGTCAGGGAGGTCATGCTGAGGAAGTCGTCGGAAGCGAGGGTGTCGTTGTCGGCCGGGAAGGCACCGCCGTCGACGCGGGTCTTGATGCCCTCGGCGTTGTGGCAGGCGTATTCCATGAACTTGTAGGCCGCCTCGGACTTGGCCTTGTCATCGGACTTGATGAGGGCCAGCGAGGAGCCGCCGTTCTCGGAGTTGGTCTCGGAGCCATCGGCGGTCGGCATCTGGGCGATGCGCCACTTGCCGTCGCCGTCGGGGGCGCCGGAGAGCAGGTTGTACGGCATCCAGGCACCGGTCAGCAGCGAGGCGATGGAGCCGTCGTTGAGGCCCTTGTTCCAGTCGTCGGACCAGCCGACGGTCTTGGTGTCGATGAGGTCCTCGTCGATCATCTTCTGCCAGAAGTCGATGAAGCCCTTGACCTTGTCATCGCCGGTCAGGTTGACGGAGACCTCGGTGCCGTCGGAGGAGGTCTCGAACGGCGTGGCGCCGGCGAGCCAGGTCATGGAGTCGAAGAAGCCCGCGTCACCGGAATCGGAGGTGATGTAGGAACCGGCGGCCTTGACCTTCTTGGCGGCCTCGTAGAAGTCGTCCCAAGTCTTGACCTGCGTCGGGTCGACGCCGGCCTTGTCGAAGACCTCCTTGTTGTAGAACCAGGCCATCGGGCCGGAATCCATCGGCAGGGCGTAGACGCCGCCGTTGAGGTTCACGGAGGACCAAGTGCCCGGGGTGTAGAAGTCGGAGAACTTGTCCGCGCCGAACTGGCTCAGATCCTGCACATATTCGCGGATCTGATACTCGGGCAGCGCGTAGTACTCGATCTGGGCGATGTCCGGGGCGCCGGAGCCGCCCTCGATCGCGTTGTTCAGGGCGTTGTACTCGTCCTTGTTGGTGCCGGCGTTGGTCACCTTCACCTTGATGTCCGGGTTCTCCTTCTCGAAGCCTTCGACGGTGCGGGGCAGCGTCGAATCCCAAGACCAGACCAGGATCTCGGTCTTCTCGCCGCTGGCGGCCTTGTCGTCGCCGGCGGTGTCGCCGCCGTTGCTCGAGCCGCAGGCTGCCATGCCGGCCATCATGGCGACCGCGCCGGTCAGCGCGATGGCCTTCTTCGCAGTGGTGAACTTCATCGTCCGGATTCTCCTTCCTTCAGCCGTCTCCCTGACGGCCGACGATACGTCCGCTCCCATGGATCAGGAGACTATGTTATCGAGCTTCAAAGCCTCGACTCCATCGCCTCGGCAAATCGGCTTATCCTTGCCGATTTGTTATCTATGGTTGCGATAACATTCATCATGATACACCACCCCCGAACAACCCGCGACACGCGGCACGCCGCAAGCGAAACGGGACGTCACCCTGCATCAAACAGAAAACACAGCTTGGCGGCTCCAACGCATCCCATCGCCCATCAGCATGCGTGAGTACGCATCAGTGCATATCGGTGTATGTTGGTGCATGTTAGTGTATGTTGGTACACATTGGTGCATATTGAACGGGATGGGAGCGTAAACCATGGCACCGAACCCCTTCAAGCCCACTGCCGGGAAAATGCCGCCCATCCTCATCGGCCGCGAATCAGCCATCGAGGAGTTCACCGAAGGGCTTGACAACGGCGCCGGCGCCCCCGGGCGCATCATGCTGATCACAGGACAGCGTGGATATGGCAAAACCGTGCTACTCACGGAATTTCGCCGCATAGCCGCCGCACGCCAGTGGGAAACCATCGCGGAAACCGCCTCCCCTGGCATTGTCTCGCGCCTTGTCGAAGCCCTCTCCCCCTCGGGGATGCACATCAATCAAGCCAGCATCGCTCCATCAATCGGCATCGGAGGATTGGCAACCGCCAGTCTCGGACAACTCAGCCTTTCGCCTGACACCGCGCCGCTTACTCTGCGCAATGCCATCGCCCAACGCCTGGAAAGCCGGAAAATCGGCAAAGGCAAAGGAATCCTCATCACCATCGACGAGACCCAGGCCGCCTCACAAGACGACCTTATTGCCATCGCCACCGCAGTGCAGCATGTCATCACCGCCATCGACGAAACCGATACACCGGATTCAGAGAAAAAGGGCGTGGCCATCGTCTTCGCCGGACTGCCTTCGATCGTCAACGATCTGGTCAACGACAAGGTCACGACCTTCCTGCGCCGCGCGCTGCGCTGCGAGCTGGACAACGTGCCCATCATCGACGTCAAGAACGCTTTCCTCAACACCATTTCCAAGTCCGGCAAAACCCTCGGCAATGAAGACGCGCTGGCAGCCGCCAAGGAAACGGACGGCTATCCTTACATGGTTCAGCTCGTCGGATACTACATGTGGCAAGCCACGCAACGCCGAGATTCCCAATCCATCGACCATGAAGACGTCATAACCGGCATCGAAGACGCACGCGCCGTATTCGATGATGCCGTCTGCGCCCCCATACTAGACGGACTCACCGCTGCCGAGCGTCTGTTCCTAACGTCCATGGCTGCGGATTATCCCAATCCCAGCATGGTCAGCGACATCGAAAAACGCTCCCGTCGCAGCCGCAGTTGGGTCAACAAATACCGCGCAGCCCTCATCAAAGACAAGCTCATCCGCTCCACCGGATATGGACAGGTGGCCTTCGCCATTCCGCACATCAGCGAATACCTGCGGGAATTATCCTGAGCACCTCAGTTTCCAACACACAATCGGCATTCAACAAAGGAGAACATATGACCGATTCGACCATTTCCATCGTCCCCTCCGCCGCACCCGTGGCGGACGTGCCGGCGCGCCTGTTCGGCTCCTTCGTCGAGCATCTCGGCCGCTGCATCTACGGCGGCATCTACGAGCCCGGCCACCCCACCGCCGACGAGGACGGCTTCCGCGGCGACGTGCTCGGTCTCGTCAAGGAGCTCGGCGTGACCTGCGTGCGTTACCCGGGCGGCAACTTCGTGTCGAACTACAACTGGGAGGACGGCACCGGCCCGAAGGACCAGCGCCCCGTGCGCCGCGACCTGGCCTGGCACACCACCGAAACGAACCAGGTCGGCATCGATGACTTCCACCGTTGGAGCCAGAAGGCCGGCACCGAGATCATGCTCGCCGTCAACCTCGGCACGCGCGGCCTACACGCGGCCCTCGAGGAGCTTGAATACGTCAACGGCGCCCCCGGCACCGAGCTGGCCGACCGCCGCGTCAAGAACGGCATCCCCGAGTCGATGGGCGTCAAGATGTGGTGCATCGGCAACGAGATGGACGGCCCCTGGCAGGTCGGGCACATGAGCGCGGAGGAATACGCCTCGGCCGTCGACAAGGTGGCGCATGCGATGAAGCTCGCCGAATCCGGCCTCGAACTCGTGGCCTGCGGTTCGTCGAGCGCGCATATGCCGACCTTCGGCACCTGGGAGCGCACCGTGCTCACCAAGGCCTACGAAAACCTCGATTTCGTCTCCTGCCATGCCTATTACTACGAGCGCGGCGCGAAGTCACTGCAGGATTATCTCGCCTCGGCCGAGGATATGAAGGGTTTCATCGCCACGGTGGCGGCCTGCGCCGACGAGGCCAAGGCCGCGAACAACGGCGACCACGACATCGCGCTGAGCTTCGACGAGTGGGGCGCTTGGTATTCCGACGTGTGGAACAAGCAGGAGGCCGAATGGAAGGCCGCCGCCGGCGAGGGCCTGCATCCGGAGCCGTGGCCGGTCGCGCCGCATCTGCTCGAGGACATCTACAACGCGGTGGACGCTGTGGTCGAGGGCTCGCTGATGATCACGCTGATCAAGCATTGCGACCGCGTGCGCTCCGCCTCGCGCGCCCAGCTGGTCAATGTGATCGCGCCGATCATGGCCGAACCGAACGGCGGCCCGGCCTGGCGTCAGACCGTGTTCTATCCCTTCGCCGAGGCGGCGCATCATGCTCGCGGCAACGCCTACGCCCCGGCCATCGACTCCCCCAAGATCGTCACCGAGTCCTACGGTGAGGTGGATGCGCTCGATGCCGTGGTCACGTGGGATGAGACGACCCGCACCGGTCTGCTGCTGACCGTCAACCGCGACGCGACCGATGCGCACGAGGTGTCCGTGGACCTGTCCGGCCTGCCCGGCTTCGATGCAACCGCCTTCGCCGTGACGCGCGCGCAGATGCTGCACGACGACGATCCGCATCGTGCCAACACCGCCGAAGCGCCCGAAGCCGTGACCCCGCAGCCGCTCGACACCACGGCGGCCGACAACGGCTCGGTTTCCTTCGCGTTGCCTGCCATCACTTGGTCCGCCATCGAGTTCCAAGCCTGACGAATACATATGACTGCCGTATGACCCCGCTGAACTCCATCGGGGTCATACGGAACTCCGCGGGGTTCGCACGGAACTGCTGTGCATTCATACGCAACCGCGGCACATTCATACGAATCTCTGCCGGGTTTGTGACATCTGGCGTAACAAACCCGGCAGAGATTCGTATGAACCCCGCGGAGTTCCGTAAGGAACCCACGGAGTTGCGTATGAAACCAGCAGGGTTCCGCACAGAACCGGCAGAGTTACGAATGCGCAACAGTACAGCCCTTCAAAACGGCAGATCAACAAAGGGGACGGCCCGAACCGAATGGTTCGAACCGTCCCCTTACCGTTTTACGCGACGCCGAAACGCCTACAACCTCACAGCTTGACGACGACCACGCCGTTGGGCTGGATGGCGGCCGTGTGCTCGGACTCGTTGACCTGGGCCAGCGAGGCGACCAACGGATCGCCCTCCAACTCGGCGATCGCGATGTCGTGCGTGCGGTTGAAGTAGAACACGAAATCCATGTCCCCGCTCTCGTCGGCGCGCTCGATGCGCAGCACCTCACCGCGATCGTCGGCCGTCGGCGTCTCGATGCCCATCGCCTCGAGCATCTTCGGCAGGCTCACGGCCAGACCCTCACGCCCGAGCTTGGCACCGACATAGGCCGCCTTGCCGTCGCCATAGTGGTTCAGCGTGATCGCCGGAGCACCGTCGAAGCCGGTCCACTTATCGGCCTTGAAGGTCTCCAGAACCTCGGCGGTATCGGCCACGGAGGTGATCTCGTCGGCGATATCGTGCGCCACGGCGCCATTCGACAGATCCAGGTGATCCATCGTGCCCGGGAAGTCCGTGCCCATCGGCGCGAACTCCTCGATGCGCACGCCCACCACGTCACGGATCGAGCCCGGATAGCCGCCGAGCCAGATATGGTCGCGCTCATCCGACAATCCCGTGTAATACGTCACGAACAGCTTGCCACCCTTGGCCACATAATCGCGCACGCGCTGGCTCGTCTCCTCGGAGAGGATGTAAAGCGCCGGCAGCACCGCGGCCTCATACGTGTCCCAGTCGCCGCGCACCGGCACCACATCGGCGGTCACGCCGTTGTCGGCCAGCGCACGGAACCAATCAAGCGGCTCGGTCCAGTGACGCACCTGCTGCGTCGGTGTGGCCGTATGCTCGGTGGCCCACTGCGACTCGTAGTCGAAGACCACCGCCACCTTGGACTTGACGAGCTTCGTGCCCAGCAGCCCCTCGTCGGCCAGCTTGTTCAGGTCGGCGCCGAGCTCGCACACGTCGCGGAACACATGCGAATCCGCGCCCGCGTGGGGCACCATCGCGGCATGCCACTTCTCCGCGCCCGCCTTGGACTGGCGCCACTGGAAGTAGCAGATCGCGTCCGCGCCCATCGCCAGATGCGCCAGAGAATCACGCACCAGCTCTCCCGGCTCGCAACGATAGTTGATCGGACGCCAGTTGACGGCCGTGGTCGAATGCTCCATCAGGAACCACGGGTTCTTGCGCGCGATGCCATCGGTCAGCGACGCCGCATACGCCAGCTCGTCGAGATGCGCCTCGCCCGGCGTGAAGTAATGGTCGTTCGACACGAAGTCGACGTCATAGCCCCACTTGTCATAATCCAGACCGGTGCCACCGGCCGAAATCATGAAGTTCGTGGTCTGCGGGCGCTCCGGATTGGCCTCCATCAGCACGTCGCGCTCGGCCTTGTAGAAGTCGAGCAGCGCGTCGTTGCTGAAACGCTTCCAGTCGAGCAGCTTGCCCGGGTTCATGAAGTTGCCATCGCCGATGAAACGCGGCGGAACGATCTCAGTGAAATCGTTCATATGCTGCGCCCAGAAGGCCGTGCCCCATGCCTCGTTCACCGCATCGATGGTGCCGTAGCGCTCCTCGCACCACTTCTGGAAGGCGCGGGCGGCGTCATCGGAATAGTCGAAGCGGTTATGGCAGCCGTACTCATTGCTCACATGCCACGCCACGACATACGGGTTGTCCTTGTAACGCTCGACCATCTTGCGGTCGAGACCCAACGCATATTCCTTGAACACCGGGCTCGTCGGACGGTAATGCTGGCGCGCGCCCGGCCAGCAGACATCGCCGCGGTAATCCTGCCACAGGATCTCGGGATGCTTCTGGGTGAGCCACATCGGCGGCGAAGCGGTGGCGGTCGCCAGATCCACGGCGATGCCGGCCTTGCCCAGCTTGTCGATGATGCGGTCGAGCCAGTCGAAGTCGTAGACGCCCTCCTCGGGCTCGATCTTCGCCCAGCTGAAGATGGCGACGGAGACCAAGTTCACCCCGGCCTTGCCCATCAGTTCGATATCCTCGTCCCAGACCGCCTCGGGCCACTGGTCCGGGTTGTAGTCGCCGCCATACCAGATGCGCGGCTTCTCGCCGCTCAATGGCTGCGGCCAGCGGAATTCCTTGCGTTCCATGCTGCTCCTTTGCGCTATGTGGATGCTTTTACTGTTTTATTTATTCAGATTTGGTTGGTTTGGTTGCGTTTTGTGGGGTGTCCGGGACGCTACGGCGGATATACATTGCTCGACACACTCAAGGCCGTTCGGCCAAGCCTACGGTCGAGCAACGCATATCCGCCTCCGGTCCCTCGAAAAGTTTCCCTCGGAACGTCACTTTTATTGCGCGTGTCCCGTTTGCCTTATCCCTCCCCACCGCGACCTCGGCGCTGGAACGGAGGGGTGGGGTCGGGATATGCCGTGTCAGACCGTAAGGACTTGGCCCAACGCGCTGCGCGCGTCCGTCGCGGCACAGCCGCTCCCCTCGCCTACGGACAGTCCACAGGACTGTCCGCTTAACGGCTCGGCCCGGAGCGTGTCGGGCATGGCATATCCCGACCCCGCCCCGGGCACACGCGCCGGTCCAAGCCTGCGTCAGCTCATTCCTTGACTGCGCCGGCTGCGAGTCCGGACTGCCAGTACTTCTGCAACAGGAGGAACGCGATCACCAGCGGGATGATCGTGATCAATGATCCGGTGATGACCAGGTTCTGGATCGCCTGGCCGCCCGCCGTCGAGGCCTGGTCCTTCCACTGGTTCAAACCGATCGTCAACGGATACCAGTCCGCGTCCTTCAACATGATCAACGGAAGGAAGTAGTTGTTCCACGTCGCCACGATCGTGAACAGGGCCGTCGTCACGATGCCCGGCGCCAGCAGGGGCAGCGATATGGTCCAGAACGTGCGCCACTCGCTCGCGCCGTCCACGCGCGCCGCCTCCAACAACTCGGTGGGCACGGCCTGCTCGCTGAAGATCCACATCAAATAGAGGCCGAACGGGCTGATGAGGCTGGGGATGATCATGGCCCACGGCGTGTTCGTCAACCCGAGCTTGGCGAACAGGAGGAACTGCGGGACCGCCAGGGCAATACCGGGGACGGAGATGGCGCCGATGATGACCGCGAACACGGCCTTGCGGCCCGGGAAGCGGAACTTCGCCAAAGCGTAGCCGCCCATGATCGCCAGGAGGGTCGCGCCGCCCGCGCCCACCACCACGTACAGGAGCGTGTTCAGGAGCCAGCGGGCGAAGATGCCGTCCTGGTAGGAGAACACCGTGGCGATGTTGTCGAACAAGGCGAACGACTTGCCGAAACCAAGGCCGAACGTCGAAGTGAAGTCCGCCTGCGTCTTCGTCGCATTGATCACCAAGTACACGAACGGGAACAGGCAGTACACCGCGAAGATGGCGGTCACGATGGTCAGCAGGGTGCTGCGGCGCGGGTTCTGCACGTTCGCGAACCCATTCCTCGCCGAACGCTTGCGCTCGGCGGCCTCGTCCCTCGCGACCCTCTTCTGGCGGAGCTTCTCCGCCTTCTTCGCGGCCTTCTCCTGCTCCCTCAAGGAAGCGGCAGTCATGGTTGCACTCGTCATATCAGATTCGCTCCTTCGCAATCACAATCAACGTCGTCTTAAGCATGCGGGTCACTTCATCTGCTCCTTCATGCTGTTGAGCTGCACCGCGTACGCGATCGCCATCGTGATCACCGCCATCACGATCGCCAGGGCGGCCGCGTAGTTCGACTGGTTGCCGGAGAAGCTCAGGTTGTACGCGTACATGTTCGGCGTGTAATACGTCGTGATCGCATTACCCGGAACCATGTTCTCCATAATCGAAGGCTCGTTGAACAACTGGAACGAACCGATGATCGAGAAGATCACCGTGATCGCCAAACCACCACGAAGCTCGGGAAGCTTGATCGACTTGATGATCTGCCACTCGCTCGCGCCATCGATCGCAGCAGCCTCATACAAGGAATGAGGGATCGTCGACAGGGACGAATAAAAGATCAGCATGTTATAGCCCGTGAACTCCCACGTCACGATATTGCCGATCGAAGCAAGAAGGACCGAGGGCGCGAGCACGTCGATGTTGGTGCCCAGGAAGTCGTTCAGCGAGCCCACCAGACCGTACTTCGCGCCGTACATGAAGCCCCAGATCAGGGTCGACACCACCGCCGGCACCGCGTACGGCAGGAACGTCGAGATGCGGAAGAACTTCGTGCCATGCAGCTTCGCGCTATCGATCGCCAACGCCAGGGCCGCCGCAAGGAACAGCATGATCGGCACCTGCACGCACGTGAACAAAGCCACGCGGCCCACGGCGCTCCAGAACTGGCCATCCTGGAAGAGGCGCTGGTAGTTCGCGAAACCCACGAACTGGTTGCCGCCGATCATCTTCTTCTGGAAAAACGAGATATAGATGGCGTACACGATCGGCACGATGAACACGAACACGAACACCACCGAAAACGGCCACATGAACTTCCAACCACGCCAATCACGCTTATGCTTATTCACGCGAGCCTGCGTTGGGGCGGCGGTTGCTGTTGCAGAAACCATAGACCCTCTCCTTCGAAGGGATGGGTCATTCGACATGTCCCGCTGTGGCTTGCCGAACGACCCGTTCCAAATGTTTACGATGCCATGATATCACCATCGTTGATTTTTCCAAGAATTCGCCGTGTCGCGGCTTTCCAAGGAATAGCTATAATGGTAACGAAAACATTGTCGTTTCATCAGTGAAGTAGGCGAATATGGAACGCACCATTGCAACATCGATGCAAGACGTCGCTAGGGAGGCCGGCGTCTCCCCGCAGACCGTCTCCCGGGTGGCGAACGGCAGTAGCGCCGTGCGCCCCGAGACGCGTCGACGCGTCGAGGCCGCCATGGAAAAACTTGGATACCGCCCCAACTATGCCGCCCGCGCTCTGAAGCACGGCCGGTTCAAGGATATCGGCGTCGTCCTGTTCAATATGACCACCTACGGCAACGCGCGCATCCTCAACGGCATCGCCACCGCCGCAGCCGACAATGACTATTCGATCACTGTGCAGACCATGCGATCCGGATCTGAGCGCACATTGCACACAGCCATCGAGCGCATGAAGCAGCAGCCGGTCGACGGCGTGATCGTCGTGCTCGAGGATATGATCGCGGATTTCAACGCCTTCGTTCCGCCGCGCGATCTGCCGGTGGTGCTCGTCACCGAAGGCGCGGCCGACCACTGCCCCACCATCGACACCGACCAATACGGCTGCTCGACCGCGCTTGTCGACTATCTGATGAGCAAGGGGCACCGAACCGTCTATCACATCGCAGGCCCCTCCTCCTCGCGCGCCGCCGAAAGCCGTGCCCGGGGCTGGCGCGACTCGCTGGAGCAGCTTGGCGTGCGCGTGCCTTCGATGTATGTGGGCGATTGGCTCGCCGACAGCGGCTATCAGGCTGGCCTTGCGCTGGCGCATGACCCCGAATGCACCGCCATCTATGCCGCCAACGATCAGATGGCCTATGGTGCGATCTGTGGTTTGGAGGCCGCCGGCAAACGCGTGCCCGAGGATGTGAGCGTCATGGGCGTCGACGATTCGCTTGTCGGCATGATCCCGCGGCTCAATCTGTCCACGATGCGCATGCGCTTCGACCGCATCGGATCCGAGGCGTTTTCGATGGTGCGTCGCCAATGCGAAGGCGAGCGCGTGCCGGTCGGCATCAAGACCGTCATTCCACCGGAGCTGGTCGAACGCGGCTCGGTGCGCGATCTCAACGCCTGAGATCTGAGCCACCGTCCGACGGCATACGCCCCAACGGCACGCGGGAGACGAATTCCCGCCGCTCGCCGCTCACCGGATCAGCGAAGGACAGCCGCCGCGCCACAAGCTCAAGCGGGCGAGAGAAGTCATCGGTGGCGCGTTCCTCGATGCGCGGATACAAGTCGTCCCCGACGATCGGCAGGCCAAGCGCGTTCATATGCACGCGCAGCTGATGCGTCTTCCCGGTGCGCGGATGCAGCACATACCGGGACAGCAGAGCATTCCCCGACACATCCCCAGGGCGGCGCCAATCCCTTGTCGCAATCCCATCCCTGCAAGACGGGTCTGCCGCGCAGGAATACCCCTCGCACCGCTCGATAACCGTCTCCGCATTGACCTCGCCGGCTTCCTCCCAAGCCTGCAATATGCCGCGCTGCTTGACGATGTGCGAACGACGCAGCAATGGAAACGGACGCGGCGGTTCCAGCCGCGTCACCGTGCCGGTACGGGGCCGAGCAACTGGCAGACACGGTGCCAGACATTCATACGTCTTCTCCGCACGCCGCTCCTGGAACAACATCTGATATGCGCCGCGCAGCGCCGGGTCGCGCACAAAGACGACGACGCCAGCGGTCAGGCGGTCCAACCGATGCGCCGGCGTGATGGCAGGTTCGTCGAACATCTCGCGCAGCCGGATCAGCGCCGTCTGCCGATACCACATCCCCCGAGGCGTCGTGGCCAGGAAATGCGGCTTGTCCACGACAACAATCCCCGCATCCTCATACAGCACCTCAAGCTCAAACGGAATATCCGGTTCCTCTGTCACCCAACGATGTGCGGATTTCGTCATCTCACACCCGATCGAACCTGAAAACGCAACGAGGGGGCGGACGGGATATCCTTTGTCAGACCGTAAAGACTTGGCCTGAGCGGCCCGGAGCGTGTCGGACGAAGGATATCCCGTCCGCCCCCGGACACCCCTATAAACGATAATCACTCGACCGTAACCGACTTGGCAAGGTTCCTCGGCTTGTCGACGTCATAGCCCTTGAGCCGCGCCATATCCATGGCGAACAGCTGCAGCGGCACCACGTCGACCAGCGGCGAGAGCAGCGTCGGGCAGGCGGGCCGCCAGAAGACGACGTCCGCGTAACGCTCCACATCCTTGTCCCCGCGTTCGGCCACGGCGATGATGAACGCGCCGCGCGCCTTGACCTCCTCGATGCCGGACAAGACCTTGGCATGCAGCACATCGCGTCCGCGCGCAGGAGGCACGATGAACACGACGGGCTCGCCTTCGTCGACCAACGCGATCGGCCCGTGCTTGAGTTCGCCGGCCGCGAAGCCCTCGGTGAAGGTGTAGGCAATCTCCTTGAGCTTCAGCGCGCCTTCCATCGCCACCGGGTAGCCGACATGGCGCCCGAGGAATAGGAAGGAATGCGCATCGACCATGCGGCGGGCCGCGTCGGACACGGCGCCGGTCTGCGTGTCGAGGATCCACTGGATCTTGGCGGGCATGTCCTTCAATGAGTCGAGCGTGGCGTGGATCTCGTCGCGGAACATCGCGCCCTTGACCTGCGCCAGGTACAGGCCCAGCAGATAGGCGGCGGTGACCTGCGCGACGAAGGCCTTGGTCGAGGCGACGGCCACCTCCGGGCCGGCATGTGTGTAGAGCACGGCGTCGGATTCGCGCGGAATCGAGGCGCCCTGCGTGTTGCAGATCGCCAGCACCTTCGAGCCCTGTTCGCGCGCATGCCGCAGGGCCATCAGCGTGTCCATCGTCTCGCCGGACTGCGAGATCGCAACGACCAGCGTGCGCGGGGTCAAGATCGGATCGCGATAGCGGAATTCATGCGCGAGCTCCACCTCGACCGGGATGCGCACCCAATGCTCGATCGCGTATTTGGCGACCTGCCCGGCGTAGGCGGCGGTGCCGCAGGCGATGACGACGATTTTGTCGATGGCCTTGAAATCATGGTCGTCAATGCGCACCTCGTCAAGCGTGATGTCGCCGCGTTCGTCGAAGCGCCCGAGCAGTGTGCGCTGCACGGCGGCCGGATCCTCGTGGATCTCCTTGTCCATGAAGGAGTCCCAGCCGCCCTTCTCGGCTGCGGAGGCGTCCCAATCCACCTCGTAGGTCTTCGGGGAGTCGATGACATTGCCGTCGAAATCGGTGACGGTCACCGCATCGGCCGACACGCACACGCACTGGTCCTGATCGATTTCGAGGGCGCGCTTGGTGTAGGCCACGAAGGCGGCCACGTCGGAGCCGAGGAAGTTCTCCCCCTCCCCCAGTCCCACGACCAGCGGCGAGTCGTGGCGCGCGCCGACGACGATGCCCGGCTGGCGGCAGTCGGTGGCGAGGATCGTGAACGCGCCGGCGAGCATGCGGGCCATGCGGCGCACAGCCTCGAACAGGTCGGGCTCGCCCTTCTCGGCGATCACGGTGTCGACGATTTTGCCGAGCAGCTTGGCGGCGACCTCCGTGTCGGTGGTGGAGGAGAAATGATATCCCTCCGCCATCAGGTCGAGCCGCAGCTGGGAGGCGTTCTCGATGATGCCGTTGTGGATGATGGCGACCTTGCCGTCACGGCTGGAATGCGGATGCGCGTTGACATCGGAGGGCACGCCGTTGGTGGCCCAGCGCGTGTGGCCGATAGCCACGGTCGCATCGGGCAGGGGGCGACGCTCGATATCGGCTTCGAGATTGGCGAGGCGCCCCGCCTTCTTGCGCACCTCGACCCGGTCCATGCCGGGGGCGGTCAGCGCCACGCCCGCGGAATCATATCCGCGGTATTCGAGACGGGAGAGGCCCTGCAAACAGACTTCGAGGGGTTTGCCGCAAGCGGTGTCGATGGTTCCTGCGTATCCGACGATTCCACACATAGTTCCCCAGACTAGCCCAATTTCGCGCGCCGGCGGAGCGCATGGGGACGGATGTTCACCGTACGGCCGTAAACCAACGGAGGAAATGGCGCCGCGGTCAGGCCGCGGGACGGATGCGCCCGCCGGCTTTCGGCCGGCGCGCAGCCTCAGTGCCGCATATTGGCGTAACGCATGGCGCGCAAGGCCTCGCGCTTGTCCTGCTCCTCGCGCAGGGCCTGGCGCTTGTCGAATTCCTTCTTGCCGCGGGCCAACGCGATCTCGGCCTTGGCGCGGCCGTCCTTGAAATAGAGGCTCAGCGGCACGATCGTGTATCCCTTGGCCTCGGTCTGCCGGGCGAGCTTGGCGATCTGCGCGGCGTGCAGCAGCAGCTTGCGCTTGCGCTTGGGCGCGTGGTTGTTCCAAGTGCCGTTGAGATATTCGGGGATGTTGGCGTGTTCGAGCCACATCTCGCCGCGCCTATCGATGGAGACGAAGGCCTCCGCCAGCGAGGCGCGCCCCTCGCGCAGGGACTTGACCTCGGTGCCGGTCAGCACGAGGCCGGCCTCGTATTTGTCCTCGATGGCATAGTCATGCCGGGCCTTCTTGTTCTGCGCGATCAGCTTCGTGCCTTGTTCCTTTGCCATCGGGACCTCCTCCCCTTGCGCTTCCATATGCGGGTTCCGTCCGCGTCCATACGCCGTCGACGGGCAACGACCGAGGATAGCACGACGCGCCGCCCATCGGGTCGGCGCGTCGATTGCGAATCATACGCGTTACGCGGAGATTGACGGGCCGGTGCCGTCAGTGGACGAACCAGTACTGGCCGTAGTTGGTCAGGGTGCGGTAGGACACGACCCACAGGCCGGCCGCATTCATCTCGGAGATGGTGAAGGTATTGCCGTTGACGGCTTCGACGACGGCCACATGGCCGTAGAAACCATCGGCTCCGTCCTGGCCGGGCAGGAACGACAGGGCCGCGCCCACCTCGGGGTTGTGGTCGACGCGCAGACCATACTGGGGCGCGGTGTAATACCATTGTCCTCCGTTGCCCAGATAGGAGGGGGTGCCGATGCCCATCTGGTGGCGACGCTCATAGGCCCAGTATGTGCATTGCCCGGCGGCGTAGGCGTTGCCGGAGTCTCCGTTGGAGGTGCCTTGCCCGCCCGAGGAGCCGCCGCTCGGCGTGGAGGGCGCGGGGGACGGGGAAGGCGACGGCGTGGGCGTGGGATTCGGCGCCGGAGACGGGCTCGGAGCCGGCGAGACGGTGTTGCTGCCACCGGTGTTGGGCCGCGTGGTGCCCTGGGTGCCGTTGTTGTTCTGGTTGGCCGCATCGGCCTGCTCCTGGGCCCACTGACGGTTGTAGGAGTCGACCTGCGATTGCAGCAGCACGGTCTGCGCGGCCTGCTTGGCGGACTTGGACTTGAGCTCCCCCTGCAATCCCTCGAGTTCGGAGCGCTTGCTCTCGCCCTGCACGCGCAGCTTGTCGAGCGCATCGCGCTCGTCCTGCGCCGCGTCGGCCTTGCGCTGCGCGGTGGCGGCGGCCTGCTGCTTCTTGGTCTTGAGCTGGGCGATCTCCTGCTCGATGTCGGCCAGTCGCTGGCTGCGGTTCTTGGATGTGTTCAGGGTCGTCGCCGCATCGGCGGCGGCGTTCGCCTCGTTGCGGGAGAGCGCGTCACGCGACTGCATCGCGTTGACGAAGTCCTCGGTGCTGGTCGCGCCGGTGACCACGCTCATCAGATCGGAGGCCTCGGTGCCGTGCATCGACTCGCGGGCCATCGACGCCACGGCGGCGTGCGCGTCGTCATAGTCCTTGCCGGTCTGTTCGATCTGCTGCTCGAGGTTCGCCTTGTCCTGCTGCGCGGCCTCGAGCCGGTCGGCGGCGGCCTCGGCCTCGTCCTGCGCCGTCGCGGCGGCCTCGTTGGCGTCGTTGACGGCCTGTTGCGCGGCCGGGATGCGGGTGTTGGTGAGTCTGTCGAGTTCGACGATCTTATTCGCCAGTTCCGAACTCACGCCTTTGAGCTGGGAACGGAGCTCGGCCTCGCGCTGGGCGGAGGCGGAGCGGCGGGACTGCGCGTTGAGCAGATTGGTGTAGGTGTCGGCCTGCGCCTGGGGAGCCGGCATGACCACGGGCACAGCCGCGGCCAGCGAGGCGGCCGCCAGCATCGCGACCAACGGCTTGACCTTGAAGCGGGTCTTCGTCATTGTCTGTCGTCCTTTCACCGGAATCGCATCAGACGATATCATGGTTTTCTGAAAATTGCGCCTCGCGATTGCGGGATGCCTCACGCCTTCAGGTATCGGCGCAGCGATATCGTCGAGGCAAGCACGGAAAGCAGCACGGCCCCGGCGATCAATATCGGCGATATCAGCAGCACGCTCGTCTGGTTGACGAAGGGGATCCAACTGATCGACTGCGCCATCCATCCCTCGACGAACAGTTTCACGATCAGCGCGAGCATGCCGCACGACAGCAGCGAGCCGATCAGCGAGGCGAGCACTCCCTCGAGGATGAACGGCAGGCGTATCGTCCAGTTCGACGCGCCCACGAAACGCATGATCTCGGTTTCGGTGCGCCTGGATGCTGCGGACATGCGGATCGTGGTGCCGGTGAGCATAATCGCGACCAATACCATCACCGCCGCCAAGGAGGCCGTCACAGCCGTCGCGCGGTTGAGCACGGCGAACACCGGCTCGAAGATCTGCCGCTGGTCATTGACCTCCTCGACGCCATCGCGCCCCGACAGCACCTCGGAAACGACTTGGTATTTCTCCGGGTTCCGCAGTTTGAGCCACAGGGAATCCTGCATATCGTCGGCCGTCAGAGTGCGCCCCTGATATTCGCCCTTCGGATATTGCTTGAGGAAGGTGTCCTCATAGAACTCCTGCTTGCTTTTGAAGGTGATCTTCGAGACGTCGTCGGCCAGTTCGTCGCGGATCGTCTTCTGCAGGTCGTTGATCTGCGCCTGGCTCGGGGCCTTGCCGGAGGCGCAGTTCGCGGACTGGCTGGTGCCGTCGGGGCACAGCCACACGACGACCTCGACCTTGTCATACCAATCGCCCTTGGCCTTGGTGATCTGCGCCTGGGTGAGCATCGAGGCGCCGATGAACAGGAAGGAGATGAAGGTGACCAGCATCACCGACAGCAGCATCGGCACATTGCGCTTCAGACTGGTCCAGGTCTCCGACAGGATGAACCGCAGTCTCATCGTTCCTCCTCCTTGTCCTCGGACCGGGTTTCGCCGTCGCGGTCGATGCCGGGTGCCGCGGCCGGGGGCGCGGGAGGCATCGGGGGGGCCACGGGTTCTGTGAGTTCGACGTGTTCGGCATCGGTGTCGCCGTCATCCGGCGACGGCTCCGACGGAGTCCGTTCGGCCAGGGTTTGTTCGACCGAGGCCATATGCGACTCATGCGCCTGGGCTGGATCCAGAGGATTCCAGCCCTCGGCAAGCGGATCGAAGGCCTGGGTGGTCTCCAGCGGCGTGGGTTCGTCGGCGTTGCCGTTCCCGGCGGCCGTCATGTCGTCCGGCTCCAGCGTTTCCTCCGCCGTGGCGTCATCGACCTCGGGTTCCTGTCCCGCTGCCTCCTCAGCCCGGGCCTTCTCCTTGGCGGCCAGCGACTCCAGATCGAGTCCCTTGCCCCAGGTCAGGGTCGTCTCGACCGGCGCGAAGGCCTCGCCGTAGCGTCCGGTGCGTCCCGAGTGCATGGAGCTGGCGAGACGGGCGATGCCCTCGTCCTCGCCGATGCCCTGGGAGACCGCCATCGTGGCTTCGATCGCCGTGGCGTCGCGCTTGCGCCCGGGGATGGAGGCCGCCTCATCCGTCGCGCCCCGCTGGCCGGCGGGGCGGAAGCGGGCATCGTCGACATGCCCGGAGATGGCCTGCTGCGCGTTGGCCTCCACCTGCGCATCGGGGAAATACAGCGCGGAATCATAGGATCCCTGCGCCTCGTCGCGAACGATTTTGCCGGTGTGCAGCTCGATCACGCGTTTGCGCATCGAGTTGACGATCTCCTCGTTATGCGTGGCCATGACGATCGTCGTGCCGGTGCGGTTGATGGCCTCAAGCACCTCCATGATGCCCAGCGAGGTCGTCGGGTCGAGGTTTCCGGTGGGCTCGTCGGCAAGCAGAATCTGCGGATGGTTCACATAGGCGCGCGCGATGGCCACGCGCTGCGCCTCGCCGCCCGACAACTCGCGCGGATAGTTGTTCTCCTTGCCCGTCAGGCCAACTGTCTGCAGCACCTTGGGCACCAACGCCTTGATCGTGGAGCGGCGCATGCCGATCACCTCGAGCGCGAAGGCGACGTTCTGCCAGACGGTTTTGTTGTTGAGCAGCTTGTAATCCTGGAAGACGAAGCCGATCTGACGGCGATACTGGGGCACCTGACGATTCGTCAGACGCCGCAGATCGTTGCCGGCGACGCGAATCTCGCCGTCCGTGGCCTCCTCCTCGCGCAGCAGCATGCTCAGCAGCGTCGACTTGCCCGAGCCCGAGGCACCGACGAGGAAGACGAAATCCCCCCTGTCGATGTCAAGGCTCACGTCGTCCAGTGCCGGGCGCGTGCCCTTGGGATAGATCTTGGTCACATGATCGAGCGAGATAAGCGCCATGTCTTCCTTCCGTCCACTGTTTTCCGACGGCTTTGGGTTTACTCCTCGGCCGCGGCCTCGCGCCGCTGCTCGTGGCGCCAGCGGATGCCGGCGTCGATGAAGGCGGCGATATCGCCGTCGAACACGGCCTGCGTCTGGCTGGTTTCGTATCCGGTTCGAAGGTCCTTGACCATCTGATAGGGATGGAGCACATAGGAACGCATCTGGTCGCCCCAGCTCGCCTTGATGTCGCCGGCGAGCTCCTTCTTCTTCTTGGCCTCCTCCTCGTGGCGGAGCACGAGAAGACGGGACTGGAGCACGGCCATGGCGGCGGCGCGGTTCTGGATCTGCGAGCGCTCGTCCTGCATCGTCACGACGATGCCGGTGGGAAGGTGGGTGATGCGCACGGCCGAATACGTCGTGTTCACGCCCTGGCCGCCGGGGCCGGAGGAGCAGTAGGTGTCCACGCGGATATCGGTGTCCGGGATGTCGATGTGATCGGTCGCCTCGACCAGCGGCACCACCTCGACGGCGGCGAAGCTCGTCTGACGGCGGCCCTGGTTGTCAAAGGGCGAGATGCGCACCAGGCGGTGCGTGCCGCCCTCGACCGACAGGCGGCCGTAGGCATACGGCGCGTCGACCTGGAAGGTCGCCGACTTGATGCCCGCCTCCTCGGCGTAGCTGGTGTCCATCACCTTCGCCTTGTAGCCGTTGCGCTCGCAATAGCGCATATACATGCGCAGCAGCATCTGCGCGAAATCGGCCGCATCCACGCCGCCGGCACCCGAGCGGATCGTCACCACGGCGCTTCGCTCGTCATATTCGCCGTCGAGCAGCGTCTGGATCTCCATTTGGCTCAGGTCGGACTGAATCGAATCCAGCTCCTGACGCGCCTCCTCAAGGGATTCGGCGTCCTCCTCCTCGCGTCCCAGCTCGACCAGCGTCTCCACATCGTCGATGCGGCTGGACGCGGAATTGAGACGCTTCAGCTGCGACTCGGCCGCCGACAGCTTGCTCGTCACCTTCTGCGCGTTATCGGGATCATCCCACAGCCCGGGGGCGGCGGCGGCCACCTCGAGTTCCTTGATATCCGCCTTGAGACGGTCGACATCCACCGCCGCCGCAATGGACTCGTATTTGGCGCGAGCCTCGCCGATTGCTTGTGCAAAATCAAATTCAGCCATAATTACCTACCACCATAATCGTCGTGAACCTCTCCACCCTACCAATCATCCCCAACCTTGACGGTATGCCCACAGCCGACCCGAGACTGCGCCGCGCGTCAACCGCCGGAGCAGCCACAAGTTCCGACATCTTCCTACATGCGCTCCAAGAGCCTCAATGACAGACGGGGAGCATTTTCCACCACCATCGCCAGCGCCCGGAAGTCTGGGCCGTGTGCAACGGCCATCAATCGCAGATCACGCAAATACCACGGATACAGGGCACCTTATGAAATCCAACGCTCAAACCTTGTCGCACTTACTCCGACAATTCAAGCGCAATTCCTACGATATGCGTTGAATATATAAAGCTGGTGCGATTTCTTAATTAAAGAAATCGCACCGCTTATAGGTCATGCAAGGTGATTCTTTTGTCTTCTTTTGCTTGCCTAGGCGATTTACCTTCCTTCCTCAATGAATTCGCATATCGAATGAGTCCTCTTGCGACGAAGACGACCAAGACGCATATGGCGGCTATGCCTAGAATCTCAATCGGCAACGCAGTCCATGCCCAGCTCATGATTCAACCTTTCTTTTTCTGTACTCATCAATGAGCACCCGTGCGGTATCCACGTCATACTTCTCCTCAATGGCAAGGCTTTTCACCAAGAGGATAAACGAATCGTCCGTCTCGGAATCATCCAGACGAATCTTCTCGATGAGCCTATCCAGCCGAAGCCTCATGGTCGGATAGGAGACTTGATACAACTGAGCCATTCGCTTCAGAGACCCCGACGACAAAATGAAATTCTTAATGAATGCTATATCTTCATCTGCCAGTCGAGACAGCCAATCTGGTAGACGGTCCACATCACCCCTCCCTTTAATTAAATTAATTTCTGTTTAATAATATTAAAGAAAACGAGATGCTTTGTCAAACCAAGGACGACTCCGTCAAAAAAAAAGAAAGGCCAAACAGCCAGAACATTCAGCAATCAAAATGCCAAGGAACGCAATCCGCATGAAGTCACCAAGACTCAGAGCATCCCCAATCGCATATATCTAGCACAAATCATAAGGTCATAAATCCACGCCAACCGGAACGCGAGACTCCTAAAAAAACACACTGCGGAGGCCAAGGGGTAATGTTGTACCGGCACGCAACTCACTAACGATAGGAGTCTGATATGAGCGAAGCGCGTGAGGCATGGGGATGGGGTCTGGCGAGCGTCGACGCCGCCGGCAACACCCTGGACGTGTGGTATCCGTCCCTGAATCTGGGGGCCGCCCCCGCCGAGGGGTCGAGGCCGAACCATGGTTTCGATGCGCTGGTCCACGCCGAGACCGACGCGCGCGGCGTGCGCCGCCTGCCGGTGTTCACGGTCTCCAAGCTCGACGAGCCCATCGAGGACGCGGCCGACGCCTACCTGCGCCTGCATCTGATGAGCATGCGCATGGCCCAGCCCAACACCCTGAATCTGGACGGCATCTTCGGCAAGCTCGCCAACGTCGTATGGACCAACTACGGCCCCTTCGCGGTCGCCGACTTCGCGCTGCGCAAGGCCGATGTGATGGCCGCCGCCGCGCAGACCGCCCCCGGCCTGCCGAAGGTCGACGTGACCGTCACCGCAATCGACAAGTTCCCGCATATGCTCGACTACGTCGTGCCCACCGGCGTCCGCGTCGCCGACGCCGCGCGCGTGCGCCTCGGCGCCTACCTGTCCGAAGGCACCACCGTCATGCACGCCGGCTTCGTCAACTTCAACGCCGGCACCCTCGGCACCTCGATGGTCGAGGGACGCATCTCGCAGGGCGTCGTCGTGGGCGACGGCTCCGACATCGGCGGCGGCGCCTCGATCATGGGCACCCTCTCCGGCGGCGGCAAGCACCGCGTCTCCATCGGCGAGCACTCGCTGCTCGGCGCGAACGCTGGCATCGGCATCTCGTTGGGCGACAACTGCACCGTCGAGGCGGGCCTCTACGTGACCGCCGGCACCAAGGTCACGATCTGGGACAAGGCCAAGGCCGCCGCCGGCGAGCCGCTGGACGTGGTCAAGGGCGCCGAGCTCTCCGGCAAGAACAACATCCTGTTCATCCGCAACTCGGTGACCGGCGCCATCGAAGCCCGCCCCCGCAAGGTCGGCATTGAGCTCAACGCCGAATTGCATAAGCACAACTGACGATCTGACGGAGCGTCGGCTGCGTTGCTCCTCGGTCGACGTACCTTTGTACGCCTTCCCTCGGTGCGCCTTGCCGACGCACGCGTCAGATCACCAGTTCCACTGACGCTTTTCTGTCATTTTGAGCGGAGCGCGTAGCGCGGAGTCGAAAAATCTCACCCACGGTCATCCTAGGTGGGTGAGATTTTTCGACTCCGGCCTGCGGTCTCCGCTCAAAATGACAAAGGCGAAGGCTTAGCGCTCGGCGATCGGAATGTAGTCGCGTTCGGTGACGCCGGTGTAGACCTGGCGCGGGCGGCCGATCTTGGTGTGCTTGTCGGCGAGCATCTCGCGGTATTGCGCGATCCAGCCGGGGATGCGGCCCAATGCGAACAGCGTCGTGAACATGGCCGGATCGAAGCCGATGGCGCGATAAATCAGGCCCGTGTAGAAATCGACGTTCGGATAGAGGTGGCGCTCCACGAAATAGTCGTCGGTCAGCGCGATGTCCTCGAGCTCAAGCGCCACGTCGAACAACGCACGCGCACCATTCAAAGTCTCGCCGCGCTCGGCGACGATCTTCTTCAGATATCCCTTGGCGACGGCCGCGCGCGGGTCATAGGACTTGTAGACGCGATGTCCGAGGCCGGAGATGCGCCGCCCCTCGGCCTTCGCCTCGTCGACGAACTCGCGCACCGTCTTGCCCGAGTCAAGGATCTCCTTCAGCTGGCGCAGCACGGCCTCGTTCGCGCCGCCATGCAACGGACCGGACAGCGCGTTGATGCCGGCCGCCACCGCCGAGTACAGGTTCGCATGCGCGGAACCAGCGATGCGCACCACCGACGTCGAGCAGTTCTGCTCGTGGTCGGCCTGGATGATGAACAGTTTGTCGAGCGCGTCGACCAGCAACGGGTCGGACTCATAGTGCTGATAGGGCACGGCGAAGCTCATGCGTAGGAAATCATCGACATAGCCGCGCGTCTCATCCGGGTAGAGCAGCGGCTCGTCGCGCCGGCGGCGATGGATCAGGGAGACGATCGTGCGCACCTTGGCCATGATGATGTACGCGGCCTCGGTCAGCTGCTCCGGATCCTCGATATCGCAGGTGTTCGGATAGAAGCTGGCGAGCGCGTTGACGGCGGAGGCAAGCACGCTCATCGGATGCGCGTTGCGCGGGAAGGAGCCGATGATCGCGCGGAACTCCTCGCCCACCATCGTATGGTGCAGGATGCGCGTGCGGAAATCCTGGTATTCCGCGGCCGTCGGCAGTTCGCCGCGGTTGAGCAGCCACGCCACCTCAAGGAAGTTGGAATGTTCGCACAACTGCTCGATCGGATAGCCGCGATAGCGCAGGATCGAGTTATTGCCGTCGATGAAGGTGATCTTCGACTCGCATTGCGCAGTGGTCAGGAACCCGGGATCGAGGGTCACCCAGCCGTCGTTGCGCAGCGAAGAGACGACGATGCCGTCGGGGCCGGCCGTGGCCTTGACCACGGGCAGGGTGTATTTCTCGCTGTCGACGTCGAGTCGTGCGGTTCCCATGCGTGTTCCTCCCTTTGATACGACGAAGCCGGAGTGCGCTCATGATAACAAAGCGAACGCACCCCGGCTTGTTACGTTCCGTTCCCCGGTCTCGAAGAAGAGATTTAGTCGCTAGTCGCGGACGGTCAAAATCTCCGGTCCGTTCTCGGTGATCGCGATGGTGTGCTCGGAATGCGCGCCGCGCGAACCGTCGGAGGAGCGCAGCGTCCAGCCGTCCTTCGGATCCTGGTAGATCTCGTCGGTGGTCTTGAGGAACCACGGTTCGATGGCGATGACCAGGCCCGGACGCAGCTTGTAGCCGTGGTTGGCGCGGCCGTCGTTGGGAACATGCGGATCGCCGTGCATGATATGGCCCACGCCATGCCCGCCGAATTCGAGGTTGATCGGATATCCGTATTCGCGCGCAACATCGCCGATGGCGTTCGACACGTCGCCGAGGCGGTTGCCCGGCTGGGCCGCGGCGATGCCGGCGGCGAGCGCCTCCTCGGTGCTCTTGATCAGGCGCAGGTCCTCGGGGTCCTGGTCCTTGCCGACGACCCAGCTGATGGCGGAGTCGCCGACCCAGCCGTCGACGCTGATCGCCAGGTCGAGGGTCAGGAGGTCGCCGTCCTTGAGGCTGTAGTCGAACGGCACGCCGTGCAGCACAGCGTCGTTGACGGAGGTGCAGATGTAGTGGGCGAAGGGACCGGTGCCGAAATCAGGCGCATAGTCGACGTAGCAGGATTCGGCGCCCTTGCGGTCGACGATCTTCTTATGCACGAATTCGTCGATTTCCAGCAGGTTGGTGCCGACCTTGACGGATTCGCGCAGTTCCTTCAGGATGTGCCCGACGAAACGTCCGGCGGGCTTCATCGCTTCGATTTCCTTGGGGGTCTTCAACTCGATCATGTCCATAACCCTACTTCCTCGCCTCGTCAACCCTAGATCCTCGTTCTCCCGCGAAGCGATTAGGCTTGGAGGCATGAGCGAACACGAAAACCGCATGTTGTCCGCCGGCATTGACCCGGCGTCGTTCTCCTCCGTCATCTCCCCCGCCGCCGATCTGTTCCGATATGTCAACGGGCCGTGGATCGACACCTATCGTCTGCCCGATGACCGTTCCCGCTACGGCTCCTTCGACAAACTCGCCGAGGACGCGGAGAACCAGATCCGCGACATCCTCGAAGAGGACGAGTGCCCTGTGCCCAAGTCGCGGGCGCTCTACCGTTCCTTCCTTGACACCGAGCGCATCGAAGCCGCCGGTCTCGACCCAATTCGTCCCGCGCTTGAGGCGATCGACGCCGCCGAGGACAAGGCGGCGCTGATCCGCGCGCTTGGCTCCATCAATCCGGCCGGAGGCCCCGATCTCTTCGATATGGCCGTCTACGGCGATCCGGGCGACCCGGACACCAATATCGCGCATATCGAGCAGGCCGGTCTGGGCCTGCCGGACGAGGCCTATTACCGTGAGGATCATTACGCGCCGATCCGTGAAGCCTATGCCGATATGATTGCCGCGCAGCTGAGGAACGTTGGATATGCGGCCGATCAGGAGGCTGCCGACGAAGCCGCGGCGCGTGTGCTCGATCTGGAGACGCGCATCGCCGCGAACCACTGGGACAATGTGGCCACCCGTGATTCGGTGAAAACCTACAATCCGACCGATTGGACCGAACTTGCGGCCATGATGGCGCATATCGACCTCGCGGCCTGGGTCGAGGCATGGCAGGCCGCCTATGATGCGACCGACACGGCCACCCGCCAGCCGGTGGACTTGAAGGCGGCGATGGGCCGCGTGATCGTGCACGAACCGAGCTTCCTCACGGGGCTCGATGCGCTCTGGCAGTCCGCCGACCTTGAGGATCTGAAGCTCTGGGCACACGTGCACACCATCATCGGCGCGGCCTCCTCGCTGTCCGAGCGTTTCGACAAGGCGAACTTCGATTTCTATGGCAAGGTGCTGTCGGGCCAGAAGGCGCAGCGCGACCGTTGGAAGCGCGCGGTGAGCCTGGTCAACGGCGTGTGCGGCGAGGACGTGGGCCGCGAATATGTGCGCCGTCACTTCCCCGAGTCCTCGAAGCAGCGCATGGAGCAGTTGGTTGGCAATCTGATCGAGGCCTATCGCGTGTCGATTTCGAATTCCGATTGGCTGGGCGAGGAGACAAAGGCCAAGGCGTTGGACAAGCTGTCCAAGTTCGTGCCGATGATCGGATACACCGAGCATTGGCGTGATTATTCGGCGCTTGATGTGCGCGAGGACGCGACGCTGGCTGAGAATCTCGCCAACGCCACGCTTTATGAGGCCGGTTATCAGCTGTCCAAGGCCGGCAAGCCGGTCGACCGCGGCGAATGGCTGATGAATCCGCAGACCGTCAACGCCTATTACGAACCGACGATGAATGTCATCGTCTTCCCCGCGGCCATCCTCCAGCCGCCGTTCTTCAACCCCGAGGCCGAGGATGCGGCCAATTACGGCGGCATCGGCGCGGTGATCGGCCATGAGATTGGCCACGGCTTCGACGACCAGGGCGCGCAGTATGACGGCGACGGCCGTCTCAACGACTGGTGGACCGCCGAGGACAAGGCGAATTTCGAGTCGCGCACGAAGGCGCTGATCGAACAATACAACGGCTTTGTGCCGGCGCAGTTGGCCGAGAAATACGCCGACGAGCCCGACCGTGCCCCGCATGTCAACGGCGCGCTGACCATCGGCGAGAACATCGGCGATCTGGGCGGCGTGAACATCGCGCTCAAGGCCTACGCCTTCGCGCTGGACAAGGCCGCCGGGCGGCCTGTGGATGGCAGTGCCGAGGCCATCGCTGCTTCGCTGGCGGATGCGCCCGAAATCGACGGATTCACTGGTTTGCAGCGCTTCTTCCTGTCCTACGCCTCGATCTGGCGCACGAAGAACCGCGACGAGCTGGCCGAGCAGTATCTGCAGATCGACCCGCACTCCCCCGCCGAGTTCCGCACCAACGGCATCGCACGCAACGTCGACCTGTATTACGCCGCCTTCGGCGTCGGCCCGGACGACCCGATGTGGCTGCCCGCCGACCGCCGCGTGCGGATTTGGTGAGGCTGCACAGCGCGGCTTAGCGGCGGCGCATATAACGAAAGGGCGGCCCGTCCGGTGAATTCCACCGGACGGGCCGCCCTTCGACTATCGGATATCTCAGCCTCAGAGGCGCTCGACGATCGTGTCGACCGCCTGCTCGGCCGGCACGGCGACCTTGTTGCCGCCATCGCGGTCGCGGATCTCGATCGTACCGTCGTTGGCGAAATCGCGGCCGACCACGGCGATCAGCGGCACGCCGACCAGCTCGGCGTCCTTGAACTTGACGCCCGGGGAGACCTTCTTGCGGTCGTCGTAGATGACCTCGACGCCGCGGGCCTCAAGATCGGCGACCAGCTGCTCGGCGCCTGCGAAGGCCTTCTCGTCCTTGCCGGTGGCGACAACATGCACCTGCGCGGGGGCGATGTTCTTCGGCCAAGCCAAGCCGGCCTCGTCGTGATGCGTTTCGGCGATGCAAGCGAGCACGCGGGACACGCCGATACCGTAGCAACCCATCCACACGGGCACGGTCTTGCCGTTCTGGTCGAGGACCTTCAGGTCCAGCGCATTGGAATACTTGAGGCCCAGCTGGAACACCTGGCCGATCTCGACGCCGCGCTCGAAGCTCAACGGACCGGAGCCGTCCGGGCTCATATCGCCATGGCGCACCTCGACGGCCTCGACGGTGCCATCGGCCTCGAAATCACGGCCGTAGACCAGATCGTAGTAATCGACGTCCTGCTCGTCGGCGCCGGTGAACCACGCGGAGCCGCGGGCCACATGCGCGTCGATGAGATAGCGCAGCGTATCGCCGGATTCGGCGGCGTCGGCGGCCTTCTTGCCGTCGCGTGCCTGCGGACCGACGCCCATCGGGCCGATATAGCCACGCACCAGCTCGGGATGGGCCTTGAGGTCATCCTCGGTGGCCTCCTCGATCTCACTGGGCGCGAACTGCGCCTCGAGACGCTTCATATCCACGGTGCGGTCGCCGGGCACGCCCACGACGACGAGCTCGCGCCACGGCTGCTCGTGGGTCTCGTCCTCGGCGTGCTTGATGGCGACGACGACGTTCTTGAGGATGTCGGAGGCCTGCCATTCGCGGCCGTCCTGACGCGGATGGTTCGCATTGGCGAAGGCGACCATCTCCTCGATGGAGCCGGCGTCGGGGGTCGGGCGCTTCTCGGCGGCGGGCGTCGCCGAGCAATCGACCTCGGGCACCTCGGGCGTGGTCAGGGCCTCGACGTTCCATGCCTTGCCGGAGGGCGCGAGCGCGAAGGTGTCCTCGCCGATCGCCATCGGGGCGAGGAATTCCTCGGAAGCGGAGCCGCCCATCGGGCCGGACATGGCGAAGACGGGCACATACTTCAGGTCAAGGCGCTGGAAGATGCGCTCGTAGGCGCCGCGCTCGTCCATATAGGCCTTGCGCATGCCCTCCTCGTCGATGGTGAAGGAATACGCGTCCTTCATGATGAACTCGCGTCCGCGGATCAGGCCGGCCCTCGGGCGGAATTCGTCGCGGTACTTGGTCTGGATCTGATAGAGGGTCACCGGCAGGTCCTTGTAGGACTTATACATGTCCTTGACCAGCAGGGTGAACATCTCCTCGTGCGTCGGCGCGAGCAGATAATCGGCCTCGTGGCGGTCCTTCAAACGGAACAGATTCTCGCCGTATTCCTCCCAGCGGTGGGTGGCCTCATAGGGCTCGCGCGGCAGCAGCGCGGGGAAATGGACCTCCTGCGCGCCGATGCCGTCGATCTCCTCGCGGATCACGGCTTCGATCTTGTTGAGGACCTTGAGACCCAGCGGCAGCCAGGTCCAGATGCCGGGGGCGGCTTTGCGGATGTAGCCGGCGCGCTGCAGCAGCTTGGCCGAGGCGACGTCCGCGTCCGCGGGGTCTTCGCGCAGGGTGCGCAGGAACAGTGTCGACATGCGAAGTGCTTTGGAACTCATGGGACCCAAGGTACCCGTGCGAACGGACGAGGCGGAGGGGATATGGCGGCGGCGTGGCTTGGCAATGGATCGGGAACATCGCCATATGGAGCCGCCGGCAGCGACGGCGCCGGCGCATCGAGTTCGTCAAATGAATTGAACAGCGGTGGATAACCGCCTGAGCGTCCACAAGGCTTATGCACAACACGCCGAAGAGGCAGCCTCCGACCACAATGCTTTGCCAGCGTTGCCGGCCCCGACGCCGGCGAGCAGAGTGGGAGTCACCGTGGAGCCTGGCGCGGACGTGCAAAGTCGCCGTCCGGCCTGGCCCACACGGTCCACACGTGGAGAACGAACGAAAGGAACGACCATGGCCATGCAACAGGCAACGGCGATCATCACCGGATTCGTGGGCACCGACCCCATCGCACGGGGAGCGAACGGATTGACCGTCTCGACCTTCCGCGTAGCCAGCACACGAAGCTACTTCCACCGGGAACGCAACACATGGGTGGATTGCCCGACCACCTGGATCACCGTCAAGGCGTTCCGCAATCTGTCCGACAATGTGCAGAACTCCATCCGCAAAGGCGACGCGGTGCTGGTCGTCGGCTCCCTAGTCACCGAGCAGTGGCGCACCGAACAGGGCGAGAACCGCACCTCCATCACTCTCGAGGCCACCAACATCGGCCATGACATCAACCACGGCATCACCTCGCTGCGCAAGGTAGAGCGGCGCGAACCAGTCACCCCGCAGACCGGCGCCGGTGCTCCGCAGGTCAGTGCCGCCGGTGCCGTCACCGGCGCCGACCCGTTCGCCGGCGCAACCCAAGCCGGACAAGCATCGCCCACGGGTGCCGTCATTCCCGGTGTCTCAAACGAATCCGACTCCTCCACCGAATCTTACGGCTCTGCTCCATTCGCCGGCCCGGTCCCGACCACAGCGAATGAGGCAGAGGCAACCAGCCTCCGCACTCCTGATCCATACGGCCCGACGGATGGCGTGTCTGTCCCGAACGACGTATCAGGGCCGCAATCCAATCCAGATTTCAATCAGCCCGAGTTCTGAAACATCCCCACAGGCAAGCCCGGACACACCACTCTTGATATCAGGGCCGTAGGCCATGCGGCCTGCGCGCGTGGCCATCATCAGAAGGGACTGATTATGCCTCGGACGAGATTCCATCCATCAACCGGCCGATATCTCTGGCCTTCCAGCACCAATCAACTGAGGGATCCGAGGCTCAATCCCGACGACTTCTCCCCCGTTTCCGGCCCGATCACTCCATCGGGCATCGACCGGCGTGATCCACGCGTGGCCGAGGCATGGTCCCTGGGCGTGCAGGCGGCCGATCTATTGGACCGTCACATCGCCCTGTTGGAGGCCGTCAGACGCGACGGCCTCGCACGGGCCGGCGAACCACGGCCGGCTCCCCACGAAAACACGGCCCCAGCCACGGGCCGTCATAACGAGACCAATCCAATTCTCAGCTCTTGCCCTGCTGCCGGCCCCGTCTCCGCAACCGGCGGCGGCACGGCGTTCCGCCCCGGAGTCCCCGTGACGATGCGAAACGGACGTCCACGATCGCAGGTGCAGATGTTGCTGCTGTCGCTTGGCGTTGGATTGGTGGCCCTGGCCGCCATCGCCTTCGCGACCTTCGCCTATGCGCTGCTCGCCCCGTCCGGACGAGCCATCTGTCTCGCTCTACTGGGCGTGATCGCCTTGGTCGCCTCGACTCTGACCTCGCGTCGGCTGCCTTCCACCACCGAAGGCCTGGCATGGGCGGGCTGGGCCATTCTGACAATCGACGCATGGCTGGTGCCGCAGATCATCGCGCCATCGTCCATCGGCCGCAGCGGCCTGACCGGCGCGACGATTATGCTGCTGGCCTTGATGGCAATGACGCCGCATGTCATCGGAAAACATTTCGGACATCCTCTCCCACGCGCCCATGGCCTGTTCGCCGCCTTCGCGCTGCCCTTGGACCTCGGCATGACCATCTCCAACGCCCATTGGGACGGAGCCTCCGCCTCACAGGCGCTGTCTTTCACCGCGATGGGATTCGCGGCCTGCGCCATGGCCGCCTCGATCCGACCGGATGCGGCCCGACGCACCCCGGACTTCATATGGCTGGCTTGCCTGACGCAGACATGCGTATATCTGGCCCTCGCCACGGTGCTTATGCCGTTCAAATCCTTCGCCATGCCATCCCTGGCCGACCACGCCACATCCCACATCCTTGTCATAGCCGGATGGGCGGGCGCATGGGCGGTCATGCGCCGACGCATACTGGTTTCATCCCGCCCCCTACACCCGCAGTGGCGCATCGTGCCCGTCGCCGGGATGACCTTGACGGCCGCGACTGCCGGCGGCGTTCGCATCCCTGCTGCCCGCCATGACACTGTCATGGCTGATTGTGGGACTGTCCGTCTCCCTTCTGGCCTGCGGCATGTTCCTCGGCACGCTTGCCGGCGCCCCGGTACCTTCGGCAAAGCACAGCCTCGACATCCACGAGCGCGTTCCGATGGCATTATGCGCCTCGTTGCCGCTGACCTTCGAAGCGATAACACGGATCGCATCCCCTCATCCTTCGGATCAACTGTGCGCCATGACGGCATACGTCATCCTACTGGCGGCCTCGGCGCTGCTGTGGTCATATCCCCACACAGACAAAGCCACCGACCGGCTGTCCACGATGCGTTGGGCGGTCGCGGCACCAACGGCACTGACATCGTTGGCGCTGACGCTGGCATCGCTGAGCATTCCGCCCGTCATGCCCTCCGCCGACCTGCTGCTGGCGATGGCGGGAGTCGCGTCGCTGGCCGCCGGATGGCGTCGACTGGCATTGTCCCCGTCATCACGCAGTTGGGCGACGTTATGGCCCGGACTCATGCTCATCATCGTGCCGCCGATATGGGCGGGATGGTTCGCCGAACCATCACCGGTGCGTATGACCTTGGTCTTCCTGGCCTCGCTGACGTTGCTGACGGTGGGCGTGGCGAGGCGGCTGCAGGCACCGCTGATATGCGGCGCGATGGCATTGACCGTCCATGTGCTCACGGTGCTCTGGCCATGGATCGTGGCCTTCTCGCAACGTTTCTGGTGGGCGTGGCTGTTGACCGGAGGCGTGCTGCTGATCGCGGTCGCGGCCCGTTACGAGGCCAGCCTGGACTCGATGCGTTCCTTGGCACGTCGCATCGGCGACCTGCGCTGAATCAGAGCCCTTCGTTCAATCCGAACAGCTCATCCATCCGAACGGTCCCAATCGTTCAGGACAACCCGGCCATTCAAAACAGTTCGGCCTGCTCGAACTCATCATCCGAACCGCCGGATGACGCGGCATGCGGCGCGAACGCGCCGACGCCTTCGTCGGCCAGGCGCGCCGAGGCGGCGGACGAACCGGCGCGCAGCGCGCCATCGAGGCGCACGGCATCGGGCGAGACCAGGAACATGCGTTCGTTGACCCCGGCCAGATACAGGCCATCCAACGATTCGACGCGCGACAGCGCCACATATCCCATGCCCGGCGCGAAGGTGCGCCGCAAATCCATGACGGCACGGTCAAGCGTCATGCCCTGCGACTTGTGAATCGTGATGCCCCAGGCGCAGCGCAACGGCACCTGGTTGATGGCGGCGAGCACGGTGTCGCCATCCATCATCTCCCATGTCGCCTGTTTCATCGTGACGATATTGCCGTTCTCGAACTCCACGATCGGCCAGCCGCCCTTGGCCTCGGGCGCGAAACCGCGCACCGTGCCGATGGAGCCGTTCACATACTGCCGGTCGGTGTCGTTGCGCAATGCCATCACGGCCGCGCCGGTTTTGAGCACCAACCGCTCGGGGGCGAGCATATTCCGCTTGAGTCGGTCGACGAGGTTCGCCGGCCCGGCCTGCTCGGCATGGAAGACGTGTTCCTCGTCTTGGATCTGAGCCAAGCGCAGATCGTTGAGATTGTCGGCCTGTCTGTTGACCGGGAACAGATGCACGGCAACCTCGCCGGGGGCGGGAACCGCACCCAGACGGGTGAGCAGCACATCGTGGTCCTCCTGCGTGACCGCGCCATCGCGGATATCGGTGAGCACGGTGAGCAGCTGGCCGTCGTCCTGACGATGTTGCTCGGTCAGATAGCAAATCACCGGATCCAGCTCGCCCCAGACCAACGATTCGGTGACGAATCCCTCGGGATTGCGCCCGGCGCGCGCATATCGTTCCCGTGATTCCAAGAATTCCGGACTCGGCGCAATTAAGTCGTTGTTGCGCCCCGAGACGCTGACGGGCGGCAGCTGGAAGAAATCGCCGGACAACACCACCTGGATGCCGCCGAAGGGGCGCGGGTCGTGCCGCACCTCGCGGCAGACGCGGTCGACCATATCGAACAGCCAGGCGTGCATCATCGACACCTCGTCGATGACCAGCACGTCGGTGGCCTGGATCTTGCGCTTGCGCCGGGTCTTGATGGTTTTGAGCAGACTGGCGGTCAGGGCGGTGGCCACGCCCACGCCGGACCATGAGTGGATGGTCTGGCCGTTGACATGCGTGGCGGCGATGCCGGTGGAGGCGGTGACGGCCACCGAGGCGCCGTCGGCCCGCGCCTGGCGGATGAACTCACCCAGCACATAGGTCTTGCCCGCTCCGGGCGCGCCGGTCAAAAAGACATTCGCACCGGCATTCAGAATGGCCAGGGCCTCGGCTTGACGCATATCGTCGTCCTATTCCTTGCAGCGAATCGTTCTCAATAACAAAAGTGCGAGCGAACGCACGCAACCGCACATCCGAACATCGCGAAAACGGCGAAATACCGGAACGCGATGTTCATTCCACTCCACGCGACCTCGCACTTTTCTTATTGAGAATCATTCGCTGAGCAAACTCGTGCGCCGGATCTCCTCGGCGATGGCCTTCGCAGACTCGGCGTCGGGACCGGGGGCGGCGGCCATGAAGGCCTTGCGGTAATAGCGCAGCTCGTCAAGCGACTCGATGATGTCGGCGAGCGCGCGATGGCCGCCGTTCTTGGGCGGACGGTTCTCATAGACCGCCGGATACCAGCGGCGGGCGAGCTCCTTGAAGGTGCTCACGTCGATGGTGCGGTAGTGCAGGCCGGCCATGAGGTTCGGCATGAAGCGGTCGAGGAATTTCTTATCGGAGCCGATGGTGTTGCCGGCCAGCAGCGGGCGCACGCCGTCGGGGGTGAAGCGCTTGACATACTCGACGACCTTCGCCTCGGCCTCGGCCAGCGGCAGACCATGCTCCCACTCATTGATGAGTCCGGAGCGGGTATGCATATCGCGCACGAAATCGTTCATATGGTCGACGGCCGCCTGGGACGGCTTGATGACGAAGTCCACTCCCTCGTCGAGCACGTTGAGATCGAAGTCGGTCGGCACCACCGACACCTCGACCAGCTCGTCGCCGCCGAAGATATCGAGTCCGGTCATCTCGCAGTCGATCCAGATCAGGCGCGAGCCCTCGGCCGTGTAGGTCTCGCCGTCGTGCGCATCCACCATGTCATGCCTCGTTTCCTTGACGTTCGGAACACTTCAACCTACCGCCGGCGCGGGACCTTGGCGGCTGTGTCAGGCACCGAGACGGGCGGTGGTGCCGCGCATCAGCAGCGAAGTGGGCATGACGGTGTGGCGTTCGTCCAACGTCTGCCCGCGCATCAAGGCCAGGGCCTTGCGCGCCGCCTCACGCGCGGTGGCCACCGGATCCTGGCGCACGGTGGTCAGGTCGGCCACATCCGACAACGGCATGCCGTCGAAGCCGATCACCGAGACCTCCTGCGGCACCCGCCAGCCGAGCCGTCGCAGTTCGCGCAACAACGGCACGGCGCATCGGTCGTTCTCCACGCAGATGCCGGTGGGTTTGCTCGGCGCCGACAGCAGTTGCGCCGCAAGATCCGACATCACCGCCGCCTCGTCGTCAGCGGTGGCGGATGCCTCGGTCAGCGAGGGAATCGTCAATACCCGGTCCTCGTCATAGCCCAATAGCTTCACCGCCTCAAGGAAGCCCTGCATGCGCACCACATCGCTGCACACGAAGGGCGAGGACTGCACCGGCTGCTCGACATAGGCCACCGACCGGTGCCCCAGCGAGTGCAGCAGGCGCACGGCGGAAAGCATGGCGACCTTGTCGTCGATGGCCGCGGAAGCATCGAGCCCGTCGCAGCTGGGGGTGTTGATGCCGACGACCGGCACGGTGAGTTCCTTGAGGATCCTGCGTTTGCCCTCATCCAGCTCGAAGGAGGAGACGATGATCGCATCGATGTCCTGCGTGCCGCGCAGCCCTTGGAAGAAACGGTCAAGCCCCGCGCCGTCGCCGACCACGCAGGGCACGACATCGTAGCCTTCGGGTGCGAGCACCTCATAGACGCCTTCGAGCACACTGGCGCTGAACCACACGTTGATCGGGTCGCTGAGCAGCACGGTGACGCGCATCGTTTTGCCGCTGGCCAGCGAGGAGGCGTTCTTGGAGAACGAGAAATGCAGCCGCTCCGCCGCGGCCTCGACGCGGGCGCGGGTGTCGGGATTGACCTTGTCGAGCCCTCGCAGCGCGCGGGAAACGGTGGAGACCGACACCCCCGCCTCGCGGGCCACGTCGCCGATCGTCGTCCTTGCCATAGGCACCTCCCCATTGCATACGCACACCATTCTATACAAACGTTTGCGTCATTAATTATAAAAACGTTTGCATTGTATAAAAATGGCTATATTTCAGCATTTATCACACGCCACGACACGCCGAACAACCACGATTTTGCATTATATTATGCAAGCGTTATTATTACAGCATCTCCGATCTCGTCAGCAATGACGCGCCCGAGAGCAACAGGAACGACAAAGGAGCACCAATGACCGACGCACAGGATCCCGCGCTGTGGTGGAAGCAGGCGGTCGTCTATCAGGTCTATCCCCGGTCCTTCAAGGACACGACCGGGTCGGGCCTCGGCGACATCGCCGGCGTGACCGAGAAGATCGACTATCTCGCCGAACTCGGCGTGGACGCGATCTGGCTGAGCCCGTTCTATCCCTCCCAGCTCGCCGACGGCGGCTATGACGTGGACGATTACCGCAACGTCGACCCCAAGCTGGGCACCATGGACGATTTCGACGCGCTCGCCAAGGCCGCGCACGCCAAGGGCATCAAGATCGTCGTCGACATCGTGCCGAACCATTCCTCCGACCGCCACGAATGGTTCAAGGCCGCCCTCGCCTCCGCCCCCGGCTCCCCCGAACGCGAGCGCTACATCTTCCGCGACGGCAAGGGCGAGCACGGCGAACTGCCGCCGACCAACTGGGAGAACCACTTCGGCGGCCCCGCCTGGACCCGCGTGCCCGACGGCCAGTGGTATCTGCACCTGTTCACCAAGGAACAGCCCGACTGGAACTGGGACAACCGCGAGGTGCGCGACGATTTCCTCAAGACCCTGCGCTTCTGGCTCGAGCACGGCGCCGACGGATTCCGCGTCGATGTGGCGCACGGCCTGGCCAAGGACCTCGACCGCGACGATCTCGACGACTACCATGTGTGGTCCGACTCCACGATGCCCGCCGACGGCTCGCATCCGGTGCTCGACCGCGACGAGGTGCACGAGATCTACCATGAGTGGCGCGAGCTGTTCAACCAGTACAATCCACCGGCATTCGCCGTGGCCGAGGCATGGGTGCAGCCCGAGCGCCAGTATCTCTACGCCTCCCCCGACGATCTGGGGCAGATCTTCAACTTCGAATATGCGAAGACGGACTGGGTGCGCGGCGCCCTGCACGAGGCCATCGAGGAGGGCATCGCCAGCGCCGACCGCTCCGGCTCCTCGGCCACGTGGGTGATGAGCAACCATGACGTCGTGCGCCATGCTTCCCGCTACGGCCTGCCGCAGGTGCCGACCGCCGAATACCATCAGATCGCCAAGGACTGGGTGCTGCGCGACGGCGCCACCTACCGCGAAAACCGCGAGCTCGGCGCCAAGCGCGCCCGTGCCGCCATCCTGATGGAGCTCGCGCTGCCCGGCTCCGCCTACATCTATCAAGGCGAGGAACTCGGCCTGTTCGAAGTCGCCGACATCCCGTGGGATCAGGTCGAGGACCCCTCCGGCCACCGCACCTCGGGCGCCGCCAGCGTCAAGGGCCGCGACGGCTGCCGCGTGCCGTTGCCGTGGACCGCCGCCGACGCCCCCGCGCTCGATGACCCGGCCGATGAATTCGGCCACGGAGCCTCCTTCGGCTTCTCCCCCGCCAACGCGGCCAACGAACCGCATCTGCCCCAGCCCAAGTGGTACAAGGACTTCGCGGCCGACGTCGAAGCGGCCGATCCCGATTCGATGCTGAACCTCTACCGCCGCGCGCTGGCGCTGCGCCACGAGCTGTTCACCGACGATCTGACGATCGAATGGCTGCCCGAGGACGCCCCGAGCGGCAAGCCCGACGGCGCGGAAGGCGCCGAGGGCGGCACCATCGCCTACAAGCGAGCCAACGGCTGGGCTTCGATCACCAACTTCGGCGCCGATCCGGTCGCGCTGCCCGACGGCGAACTGCTGCTCGCCTCCGGCCCGCTCACCGACGACGGCAAGCTGCCGCAGGACACCTCCGCTTGGCTCAGGCTTTCCTGAACCAAGCCGTAAATAGCGCCCCGCTCCGGGGCCTTGTACCGGAACGCCGCCCGGCGCGGGCACATGATTCATAGGGGTTGATGACCCCGCGCCGGCTCATACTCAGGATTTTCCTGCATTCCAACCTTTTCGCTTGCGATGGCGGCAGCGTCAGCCGCCATCGCAGTCGCACCATGCCCATCAAACTCAAAGGGGAAACCATGTCATCCCACACCGGAACCGGCATAACCGACACCACTATGCCGAAAGCCGTCAAACCGTTCAACAAATGGCGCTACACCGCCGGATTCATGTGCTTCGGCGTGCTCAACGGCGCCGCCTTCTACATGACGATGACCGTGCTGGTCCCGCAGCACCTGCGCGACCTGGGCATCGAAAACTCGACCGCCGTGCTCGGCTCCATCAACGCGGCCGGTTCCGTGGCATCCATCTTCATCGCGCTCATCATCGGCGCGCTCTCCGACCGCACCGTGAGCCGCTTCGGCCGGCGCACCCCATGGATCTTCGCCGGCGCCTTCGTGTATGGCCTGTGCTTCTGGGCGCTGAGCCAGCCGCAGGCCGCCGTTATGATCGGCATCTGCTATATCGCCGCGCTCATTGGCCTGAACATGGTGCAGGCCCCGATCATCGCCCTTATCTCCGACCGCGTCGAGGAAAGCTCGCGCGCCACCATCTCGGCCGCGCTTGGTGGCGGCGGCGTGATCGGACAGGGCATCGGCACGCTCGTCGGCTCCTCGCTGATCGAGAACATGACCATGGGCTTCGTATGCGCCGGCCTGTGCGCCGCCGCCTCGGGCCTGCTCGCCGTGGCACTCATCCCGCGCGAACCCGCCGCCACCCGCGAGGAAATCGCCACCGACAAGCCCACCTGGCGCGTCATCGTCGACTCCCTGACCCCGCCGCTGAAGAACTGCGGCGACTTCTACCGCGCGTTCATCTGCCGCACCGCGCTGATCGTCGCCTATCAGATGGTCTTCAGCTACCAGCTGTACATCCTGCAGGATCACATCGGCGAATCGAAGGCGCAGGCCGCGGCCTCCATCCAGATCATCTCCATCATCACGATGATCGCCTCCATGATCGCCTCGCTGATCTCCGGCCCGATCGCCGACGCGCTGCACCGCCGCAAGGCTCCGATCATGGTCGCCTGCGCGCTGTTCGCGATCGGCCTGGCCATGCCGTGGATCTTCCCCACGCAGATGGGCATGTTCCTCTTCGGAGCCATCGCCAGCTTCGGCTACGGCATGTATCTGTCCGTCGACCAAGCGCTCAACGTGGACGTGCTGCCCGACCCGAAGACCGCCGGCAAGGACCTGGGCTTCATGAACATCGCCACCTGCGCCGGTCAGGCCATCGGCGTGGCGATCACCTCCTCGATCGTCACGGTGCTCGGCTCCTACACCTTCGTGTTCCCGACCGCCATCGCCATGGCCGCCATCGCCGCCATCTCCGTGCTCGGCATCAAACGCGTGCGGTAATCAGCGCATATTGCAACATATGGAAAAGCCCCGCTTCGAGCGGGGCTTTTCGCTATGTCGCGCTATATCGCGCTATATCAGGCGTGTTGCCAATGGCAGACTCACTGACGACCGGAGTAGTTCGGCGCCTCGGCGGTCATCACGATGTCGTGCGGATGCGACTCGCGCAGGCCGGCATCGGTGATGCGGATGAAGCGGCCCTTCTCCGGCATCTCGGCGATGTTGTGCGCGCCGATGTAGAACATCGACTGGTGCAGGCCGCCGATCATCTGGTAGAGCACCGCGTTGAGGGAGCCGCGGTAGGGCACCTCGCCCTCGACGCCCTCCGGCACGACCTTGTCGTTGGAGGTCACGTCGGCCTGGAAGTAGCGGTCCTTGGAATAGCTCTTCTTGCCGCGCGGGGCCATGGCGCCCATGGAGCCCATGCCGCGGTAGAGCTTGTACTGCTTGCCATGCAGCAGCACCTTCTCGCCCGGGGCCTCCTCGCAGCCGGCCAGCACGCCGCCGAGCATCACCGAGGACGCGCCGGCCACCAGGGCCTTGGCGATGTCGCCCGAGTAGTGGATGCCACCATCGGCGATGGCCGGAACGCCGGCCGCGCGGCAGGCCTGGGCGGCTTCGTAGACGGCCGTGAGCTGCGGCACGCCGACGCCGGCGACGATGCGGGTGGTGCAGATCGAGCCGGGGCCGATGCCGATCTTGACGGCGTCCGCGCCCGCGTCGATCATGGCCTGGGCGCCGGAGCGGGTGCCCACGTTGCCGCCGATGATCTGCACGCCGTCGAAGGCGGAGTCATGCTTCAGGCGGGCGATCATATCGAGCGCGAGCTTGGCCTCGCCGTTGGCGGTGTCGACGACGAGCACGTCGGCGCCGGCCTCCATCAGGGCGGAGGCGCGCTGCCAGGCGTCGCCGAGGAAGCCGATGCCGGCGGCCACGCGCAGGCGGCCCTGGTCGTCCTTGGTGGCGTCCGGATACTGCTCGGTCTTCACGAAGTCCTTCACGGTGATCAGGCCCGTCAGGCGGCCCGCCTCATCGACCAGCGGCAGCTTCTCGACCTTGTGCTGGGCGAGAAGGCGGTGCGCGTCCTCCTTGGAGATGTTCGACGGCCCCGTAATGAGGTTCTCCTTGGTCATCACGTCCTTGACCTTGAGATGGTCGTAATCCTCGGAGGCGATGAAGCGCATGTCGCGGTTGGTGATGATGCCGACGAGCTTGTTGTCCTTGTCGACCACCGGCAGGCCGGAGATATGGAAACGGCCGCACAGCTTGTCGAGGTCGGCCAGCGAAGCCTCGGGGCTGACGGTCAGCGGGTCGGTGATCATGCCGGATTCGGAGCGCTTGACGACGTCGACCTGCGCGGCCTGGTCGTCAATGGACAGGTTGCGGTGGATCACGCCGATGCCGCCGTTGCGGGCCATGGCGATGGCCATGTCGGATTCGGTGACGGTGTCCATGGCCGCGGAGATCGCCGGAACCTTCATCGTGATCTCACGGGTCAGATGCGTGGTGGTGTCCACCTCGGAGGGAATGACATCCGTCGCGTTCGGCATCAGCAGCACATCGTCATAGGCGAGGCCAAGCTGGGCGAAGATCGGAGGCAGGGGGGCATACGCGGATTCCGCGTTCATATCAGGAAGAGTAGCCATGTATTCACTATATGGATGTGGGCTGACTCACGTCATCAGGTCGTGTCGCAGGCCGCTTCAGTCCTCCTTGAGATGCCGCGCGCCGTGGGGCCGGCCGTCGAGGGCGGCGTTCTCTGCCGCGATCTCCGGCAGACGGCGCCTGAGGTAGGGGTAGAGCGTCGCCACGGTGAGCAGCACCGTCGCCACCGCCATGCCAATGGCGACGTAGACCGCCTTGAAGAACAGAATCATGATCGAGCCGAAGGCGATCAGCGCCGCCCAACCCCACAGGATCAGCACCGCGCCCTGCACGCTGTGGCCGATCCGCAGCATGCGGTGGTGCAGATGCATACGGTCGGGATGCATCGGCGACTGGCCGTGGCTCAGGCGCCGCACGATGGCCAGGCACATGTCAAGCACCGGCAGGAACAGCACGAGGATCGGCAGCAGGATCGGCATGAACGCCGGCAGATAGATGCTGGCGTGGATGGAGGCCGGGTCGAGCCGGCCGGTCATCACAATCGAAGCGCAGGTGATGAGATAGCCGAGCAGCATCGAGCCGGAGTCGCCCATGAACAGTTTCGCCGGATGCCAGTTATGCAGGATGAAGCCGATGCAGATGCCGACCAACGCCACGTCGATCAGCGTCGCCATCGAGGCATAGCTCGGCGAGGAGCGCGCGATGATATAGGAATAGATCGCGAAGGCGATGCCGCCGATCGCCACGATGCCGGAGGACAGGCCGTCGAGGCCGTCGACGAAATTGACGGCGTTGATCGACGCGACGATCAATATGGCCGTGATCGCCATCGATATCGCCGGAGATGCGGTGATGAGGGACCCGAAGGGCAGCGATATGACCTGCAGCCCGCCCCAGGCGACGAACACCGATATCAGCAGCTGTCCCGCCAATTTCAGCATCCAATCGAGATCCCACAGATCGTCGGCCATGCCCAGCAGACTGATGAGCACGGCGCCAGCCATAACCACCCAAGCTTGGTGGCTGCCGACGAACAGTCCATCGAGGAAAGGCATGCGGCTGGCGAACAGCATCGCCGCGCAGAAGCCGATGAGCATGCCGAGGCCGCCCATGCGCGGGGTGGGCACGGTGTGCACGTCGCGGGCACGCACCTCGCCGACCGCGCCGATCTCGATGGCGAGATGGCGGATCAGCGGAGTGACCAGATAGGTGACGCCGCCGGCGATGGCGGCGACGAACAGATAGACCCTCATGCGCCGAGCCCTCCGCCGTTCATATGCAGGGCGCGGCGGATCACGGTCGCCGGGATCATGCCTTCGCGCAGGATGTCGATGCCGTCACGTCCATAGGGATCGGCGGCGACGACCGTGCTGGAGACATGCCCCTGGGTGGGACCGCCGTCAAGATACAGCGGCACTTGATCGCCGAATGCCTCGACGGCCTGTTCGACGGTCTGCGCGCTTTCGGCGCCGGAGCGGTTGGCGCTGGAGGCCGCCAACGGACCGGTGGCGGCAAGCACACGCAGGCACAGCGCCGAATTGGGGATGCGGATGCCCTGTGTGCCCGGGCGGCCATCGCGTTTGTCGGCGAGCGTGGCCAGCGCGCATTCCTCACGTGCCACGGCGATCGGAGAGAGCGCGCCGGGCAGGAACTGAGCGGCGAGACGGTTCAGCGGGGCCGGCAGATCGAGACCGAGCTCGTCGAGCTGGTCGACCGAACGCAGCAGCACTTGCAGCGCCTTGAAGCGAGGACGCTCCTTGAGCCCGTAGATGCGGTCGATGGCCTTGGCATTGCACGGATCGCATGCGATGCCATACACCGTGTCCGTGGGCACCACCACCAGTCCGCCGTCCCGGATGATTCCGGCGGCCTCGGCCATCGATTCCTCATCGATTGCGCGCACAACGCTCATCGCTTACCTCCCATGTCACGTCCACCATACACTTTCGCATAAGCGAGCTGCCACCCCAAACGAACAAACCGCGACTCCCCGCCACCGCCGTCAAAACGATGGCGGCTCGCTTATACCGATATAATGAGCGGCTATGAACGAGACCATTCCACCCGTCGAACTGCGCACGCCACGCCTGAGCGAGCGCGAGGAGATGCTCGCGGGCAAGCTCTATGACGCCTCCGACCCCGAGCTCGTGGCACTGCGCGACCACTCCGCCGACCTGTGCGCGCGATTCAACGCATTGCCGCGCGGAGCACAGGACGAGCGCAAGGCCGTGCTCGACGAGCTGCTGCCGGGCCACGGCGAGGCGCTGGATGTGCTGGGACCGGTGTTCTTCGACTATGGCATCCACACGTCGATCGGCGCCCGCGTGTTCATGAACTTCAATTTCACCTGCCTGGACTGCGCGCCGGTGACCATCGGCGACGATGTGCTGTTCGGTCCGAATGTGTCGCTGCTGCCGCCGATGCATCCGCTGCGCTGGCAGGACCGCAACGTGCGCATGCGCGCGGATGGCTCGTCCTATGACTACGAATATGGGCTGCCGATTGTCATCGGATCCAACTGCTGGTTCGGCGGCAACGTCACCGTGCTGGGCGGCGTCACCATCGGGGATGGCTGCGTGATCGGCGCGGGCGCCGTCGTCACGAAGGACGTCCCGGCCAACTCGGTGGCCGTCGGCAATCCGGCCCGCGTCATCAAGACCATCACCGATGCCGACGCCAGCGCGTATCAGGATTACGCGGCCTAACGGCATCAGCCAAACTCGCCGCGCTTTCATGTTTCACGAATAGGTGGCAACTGTCTCAGGACCATTCGCATTCGTTCCGGGCAACAGTTGGCGGATAAGCCCAACAGTTGGCGTGACATCGGCGAGCCCCACGCCGGAAATAAGCGATTTCACAGTTCGATATCCACGAATGGCAACCAACTGTTCGGCCAATCCGCCAACTGTTGCTTGGTATGGCCTCATGAATCCAAGCAAGCTGTCAGAAAACGGTCGCGGCCGGTCCAATCCTGCCCGGTGCGGGCGGTGGCGAAGCCAGCCGACTGCGCATAGGCGACCAATGCCGTGCCTTGAGTGATGTCATGTTCCATGACGAGCAGACCGCCGGGGCGTAGGAGTCGCGCCGCACGGTCAATGATGCGTTCGGGGATACGGGTGCCGTCATCCGAACCGCCGTAGAGGGCAAGCGCGGGGTCGTGGTCGCGGACCTCGGGCTGTTCAGGTATCGCAGCGAGCGGTACGTAGGGCGGATTCGTAATCACCGCATCCACGGTGCCATCGAGCTCTGCCAGTGTCTCCGATGCTGTCGCATCCCCCTGCAATAAGTGATATCGCCCTTGACCGAACGAAGTGGTCTCCTCGCCAGGCGTCGGGCTCGCGGAGGAAACGTCAGACCTGAAGGTTGCCACCGCATTGCGGCGCGTCCAAACGATGGTTTGCGGTGCGAGCTCCACGGCCCAGACTTCGGCCCCGGGCATCTCGGTGGCGACGGCCAATCCGATGGCACCGGAGCCGGCGCATAGGTCCACCACACGGGGCGAGGCGAGGCCATGCGCGGTGAGCCAATCCAGTCCGGCCTGCACCACGGCTTCGGTTTCGGGGCGCGGGATGAACACGCCCGGGCCGACCCTGAGGTCGAGCCAGCGGAAGGGCGCATGGCCGACGATGTATTGCAACGGCTCGCGCGCTTCGCGCCGCCTGAGCATCGTTTCGAAGTGCAGCAACGGATGCACAGGGAGATCCTTCGACTCCGCCCCTTCGGGGCTCCGCTCAGGATGACAACCCGCAACATTGTCATGCTGAGCGGAGGGCTGCTCCGGTTTACCGTCATGCTGAGCGGAAGCCGGAGGCTGGAGCCGAAGCATCTCCTCCACGGACTTCCCCATCAGCATTGCCTTGTCGATGTCACGCAACTCGCATCCGATGCTCTCGGCCAAAAGCAGCTTCGCGTCGTGTTCCGGAGTGTCGATGCCGACGGATGCGAGACGGGTTGCGGCGCTCTTGAGCAGGGTGCGGAGGGAGAGGTCCTTCGACTTCGCCCCTTCGGGGCTTCGCTCAGGATGACAAGGGGGAAATACATCCTGCCCAGAATGACGGGGAGAGACAGAAGTAACGTTCGTCACTGCTGCTTGGCCAAGCGCTCGGCCTCGTCGGCCTGGATGTCGGAGTCGATGACGGCCTGCAGGTCGCCGTCGAGCACGGCGTCAAGGTTATAGGCCTTGTAGTTCGTGCGATGGTCGACGATGCGGTTCTCCGGGAAGTTGTAGGTGCGGATGCGTTCGGAACGGTCGAGCGATCGCACCTGCGAGTGGCGCATGTCGGCGGCCTCGGCGGCCTCCTGCTCATGCTTCATCGCCAAGAGGCGGCTCTTGAGCACGCGAAGCGCGGCCTGACGGTTCTGGATCTGCGACTTCTCGTCCTGCATGTTCACCGTGATGCCGGTGGGCAGATGCGTCATGCGCACGGCGGAATACGTGGTGTTCACCGACTGCCCGCCGGGGCCGGAGCTCATGAAGATGTCGATCTTGAGATCCTTGGGATCGATCTCGATCTCGTCGTCGTCCTCATCGGCCTCGGGGAAGACGATGACGCCGGCCGCGGAGGTCTGGATGCGCCCCTGCGATTCGGTGACGGGGATGCGCTGCACACGGTGCACGCCGCCCTCGTATTTGAGCGAGGCCCACACGCCTTCCTCGGGCGCGGGCGTGCCCTTGGCGCGGATCGCCACCTGCACGTCCTTGACGCCGCCAAGCTCGGTGGTGTTCTCGGACTGGATCAACACACTCCAGCCACGCTTCTCGGCATAGCGTGTATACATGCGCAGCAGATCGCTGGCGAACAGCGCGGCCTCCTCGCCGCCGGTGCCGGCCTTGATCTCCATGATGGTGTCACGCGCGTCGTCGGGATCGCGCGGGATCAGCGCGGTGCGCAGTTTCTCCTCAGCCGCCGGCAGTTCGCCTTCGAGACGCTTGGCTTCCTCGGCGAAATCCGGGTCCTCGGCGGCCATCTCGCGCGCCGCCTCAAGGTCGTCGCGCACGGTCATCCACGCCTGGTACGCGGACACGATGGCGCCGAGCTCGGCGTGCCGCCGCCCCAGCTTGCGCATCGCAGCCGGATCGGTCACGATCTCGGGATCGGCCATCTTGGCCTCGATCGAGCGATACTCGTCCAACGCGGTGGCGGCTGCGGGGAACTGTTCGTCTGACATACCGGTCCTTAGGTGTGGGGAATATGCGGTCGCCATCACGGCGCAACGCGCGGAATACGGGAATATGATGGATCGTGAGAGCGGATGGTCCGTCGGAATACAAAAACGCCAGTTCCCCCGGGGTACCCGGAAAAACTGGCGTTTCGAAAAGCTACTTGGCCTTCTTGCCGTAGCGACGCTCGAAACGGGCGACGCGGCCACCGGTGTCGAGGATCTTCTGCTTGCCGGTGTAGAACGGGTGGCACTGCGAGCACACGTCGACGGTCATGTGATCGGTGTTCGCGGTGGAACGGGTGACGAAGGTGTTGCCGCACGAGCACTTGATCTCGACGGGATGATAATCGGGGTGGATACCCTGCTTCATGGTGTCTCCTAAGGAATTCAGGTGACCCGGGTCGCCGCGCCCCAATGGCATGGCGTGAACCGGAACCTCAAGCATGATAGGCGCACGTCCCGACAGCCTCACATCCTCACAGCGCCATGCGCTCGTATCGTTCGTTCAACCGCGCCAATTCGCTTTCGCCGACCGTGATCTTGCCGGCGTCAAGCCGCACGAAACCCTCCTGCGCAAGAATCGCGATATGCCGGTACAGCGTGCGCAGATTGAGATGCAGCCGCTCCGCCAGCTCGGCCCGGGTCAACGGGCATGTCCACACGCCCGACCCATCGCCCCGGCAGGTCGCCTCGACCCACAGGAAGCGTCCGATGATGTCGCGGTTCGACAACGTGCTCTTCTCAGCTGAATTGAGCATATTGTAGGCGGTCACCTTCCCCAGCATCCGCAGCGCCAGAAAGCATAGCTCGCCGTCGGCGCGCAGCAGCTGGCAGAAGCGCCCCACCTCGAAGCGATACACCACGCAGTCCGTATCGGCCATCACCCACGCCGAGATCGCGGGCTCATCGTTCAACACCTCGACAAGCCCCGCGACATCAAGCGGCCATAGATAGTCGGTGAGTTCGTCGCGCCCTTCCGGCAGCAGGTTCCACACCGACAGCCGGCCATCAAGCAGCACATACAGATGATCCAGCGTCTGCCCTTTGCGCAGCAGGACGGACCCCTTCCTCAGTCGCATCAAGGCGCCGGAGGGCGTCGCGCCGGGCAGCGACCCGCAGGGGTCGTCGGCATCGTATTCGCGGCCAAGCATCGCGCGCAGCACCGCGGCATCGGGATCTGAGGCCATCCCTTCATGGTATCGGGCGCGCCCCGCCCTCGGACTGACAAATGTCAGTCATCGCCCCTTTGCTCCGCCCGTAGCTTGGAATCATCTCGAGTCGTGCGACCCGGCCAAGGACGGTCGCTCACCGCACGGCGGAAAGGACAATCATGCAACGCAACAAGATCATGGTGGCCTCGCTGGCCTTCGCCATGTATTTCCTCACCGGTGGCGCCTGCGTGCTCGTCGGCAGCTCGCTGCCGCAGCTGGTGCAGATGTACGACCGGCCGCTCGAGCAGGTGACGCTGCTCGGCTCGGCGTATGCCTTCGGCCGCCTGCTGACGGTCTACGGCACCGGCCGTCTCGTCGAACGCCTCGGCCCGCTCAAGGTGCTGATGGGCGGCGTCGTGCTCACCGGCCTGTTCCTGCTCGGAATCCCGCTGATGGGCAACTTCATCGTCGGCATGGTGCTGGCCGTGCTCGGCGGCATCGGCATGGGCGCGCAGGACACCGTCTGCCCGTCGCTGCTCTCGCTGGTGTTCACCAAGCATTATGCCTCCGCGCTCTCCGGCGGCCAGGGTCTGTTCGGCCTGGGCACCTTCGTCATGCCGACCTTGATCGGCGTGCTGTTGAGCGGCAATATGCCGTTCTACTGGGCCTATTTCGTGCTCGCGGCCATCGCCATCGCGATGCTCGTTGCGATTCCCTTCGCCCGCACCACCGGCCTGACCGCCGGCGAGGAAGGCGAGGAGCATATCGAGCCGCTGTATGTCAAGAGCACCTGGGCCGCGACCCTGAGCATCGTGCTCACCGTGGCCGCCTTCTCCTGCGTCTCCAGCGCGCTGGGCCTCTACATCACCAGCTTCGCCATCGACAAGGGCATCTCCGAGGCCAACGCGGCCTTCATGTTCACCGCCTACAACATCGGCTGTGTGATCGGCGGCTTCTTCTTCGCGTGGGTGCTGCGCTTCATCAAGGGGCAGACGGTGCTGCCGCTGAACTGCGCGGCCGCCGCCGTGGTCATCGCCATCTCGATGGTCGTCGACCAGCCGTGGTTCTACTTCCTCGCGCTGTTCGTCGCAGGTCTCTTCCTCGGCGCGCTGTTCAGCGTCATCGTGGGCGTGGCCACGCGCATCTGGTATCGCCGCGTCTCGGTCGCCTCCTCGCTGGTGGCCATGGCCTCCGGCGCCGCCGACTTCCTCACCCCGATGGTCACCGGCTTCATCATCGCCTCCGTCGGCATCGGATTCTCCTTCGTGTTCGCCGTCATCATGCTCGTCGTGTGCGCGGGCGCGGCCTTCGTGCTGCGCGCGATCTCCAGTGAGAAGCCGACGGCGGCCGTCGAAGCGGCGTGAGTCCCACACACATAATCCAATACACATAACCGAATTCGTCCCGTGGAACGCAATACCATGGGACCGAAGGGAAAGGCACAGTATTCCATGGATACCAAGAAGATCATCATCGACACGGACTGCGGCTCTGACGACGCGATGGCCATCGCGATGGCGTTGAACGACCCGGCATATGAGATCATCATGTGCACCACGGTCTCGGGCAACGTGCCGATGGAGCAGGCGACGATCAACACGCTGACGACGATCGAACACGCCGGCACCTACGAGCCGCCCGTCTACCGCGGCGCGAAGGACATGCTGCTCAAGAAGCTCACCTATGCCTACGAAACGCACGGCAACGACGGCATGGGCGATATCGGCCTGAAGCCGGAGCGTCTGACGCCCACGCCGGGCCTCGCGGTGGTCAAGATGCTCGAGGCCCTGCGCGAGAGCGAGCCCGGCGAAATCGACATCGTGGCACTGGGCCCGCTGACGAACATCGCGCTGGCGCTGCGCCTCGACCCGGAGGCGATGGAGCGCGTCGGCCGCATCGTCATCATGGGCAGCGCGGGACTGGGCCGGGGCAACGCCTCGCCGGTGGCCGAGTTCAACGTGTGGCAGGACGCGGAGGCCGCGAAGGTCGTCGTGGAGTCAGGTCTGAAGGACATCACCTTCGTCGGCTGGGACGCCTGCCTCGGCGAGGCGATGCTTTCGCCCGACGAGATAGCTCGGATCCGCGAATCGGGTCCGCTCGGCAAGTTCGCCATCGATTGCAACAAGGACCTCATGGCCATGAACATCGAGCGCTTCGGCGAGCCTTGCCTCGACATGGCCGATCCGTCGGCGATGGCCGCCGCGCTCTACCCCGAGTGCATCGACAAATGCGAGCGGTATTACTGCGAGGTCGACACCGCGTCCGGCCCCAGCTACGGCGCGCTGCTGGTCGATGTCACCGACGTGCTGCACCGCGAGCCGAATGTCTCGGTGTGCAGCAAGCTCGACGCGGCCAAATACAAGGAGTACATCTACCGCACGCTGGGTGTGAAGGACTGACGTCAAACCACCCGGATCACGCACGAGGGCCCGGTCCGCCATATATAGGCGGACCGGGCCCTCGTTTCGGTGGGGCCGCAGGGGCTTGAACCCTGGACCGGGCGATTATGAGTCGCATGCTCTAACCGACTGAGCTACGGCCCCACATCGGCGCGAAGCCGACTCGGACAGTCTAGCATTCAGGCCGTCCGAGTCGCCACATATTCGAGCGGGTCGTCGATGAAGCGGCGAAGCCCGACGCAGGCGGCGCCATGCAGGGCCGGGCGTTCATTGACGGCCGGCATGCGCACGATGGGCCTGAGCTCGGGATATCCGAGCACCTGCGGGCGGATGGCGTTCTCGAGGCGCTCGGCCAGTCCGTCGCCGAACCGCTGCCATATGCCGCCCAGAACGACGGTGTCGACGTCAAGGATATTGATGGCCGAGGCGACGGCCGAGGCAATCGCCCCGACGGCCCGTTCGATGACTTCGACGGCACGCCGCTCACCAGAGCGCCACCGCTCCAGCAGCTCGTCGACCGCCTCGATGCGCGCGGCGTCCGCGCCGACGGCGATGCCTGCGCTTTCGACGAGCGCGCGCCGTCCCGCGTACATCTCGAGGCATCCGCGCCGCCCGCAATGGCAGAGAGGTCCGTCGATGGCGACCGAGACATGTCCGAGTTCGCCGGCGAAGCCATGGTCGCCGCTGACGACCCGTCCGTCGCGCACGAAGGCACCGCCGATGCCGATGTCGGTGGATATGTAGAGGAAGGAGTCGGAGGGGCCGAGCCCGTCGCCGGCGCGACGCCGCGTGGCATATCCGGGAATCTGCGCGAGCGCCGCCATATTCGCCTCGTTGCCGGCCGCCGCCCCGAGCCTGCGCACGACTTCGAAGGAACCGAGGTCCAGCCGCTCCCAACCGAGGTTACGCGCCACGAGCAGCCGCATGTCATCGGTGACCAGACCGGGCAATGCGAGCCCCGCGCCGACGACATGGTATTCGCGCCGCTCCGCTTCCGCCTCGCCATGGGCGACGATTTCGTCGAGCGCGGCGAAGACATGGCCCGGGTCCGTCCCCTCCATCGGCTGTCCCACCCACTGGCCGTCGACGACGGTGCCGTCGAGGTCGGACATCACATATCCGTATCCATCCGTGTTGATCTGCATGCCGATGCCGCAGAACCGCCCGCCGGCGATGGCCAGCGGCGTGCTCGGCCGCCCGAAGTTCGACATGGCCGAGGGCGCGCCCTCCCGGATGACGCCGGCATCGACGAGCATCGGCACCAGCAGCGACATCGTCGCCTTGGTCAGCCCGGTCGTTTTGGCGAGTTCGGCGCGGCTCATGGGCTCGGTGGCGCGCAGCATGGTGTCGATGACCACCGAGATATTAT